>NZ_AKJO01000108.1:0-14219 GCF_000282295.1 Pseudomonas sp. GM33 | reverse complement strand
TTTTTTAAGAGAACTTCATTGAAATGATGGTGACTATCGATGCGGTCAATGGATCGAACACCGCCTGTATAAGCACCTCTTTTTGTGGCGAGGGAGCTTGCTCCCGCTGGGTCGCGAAGCGGCCCCAAAAAAAAGGGCTGCTGCGCAGCCCAGCGGGAGCAAGCTCCCTCGCCACAGGGTCATCGCAAGGCAATCAGGCTTCGCTGATCTGGCTGACACTGGTGATCTGCCCATTCCAGACCATCTCGTAATGCGCCGTCTGCACAATCGACGAGACTGGCCTCGGCGTCATCAACGCCCAGCAATGACTGCCCGGCATGCGCACCGAGTGATAACGCAAACCGGGACAACCGGCGTCCCGCACCGCCCGCCCCAGCACGCGGGAATGGCTGTAATCGTCCGACGCATACACCGGATCGGTCAGCGGCAGGGCGGTGGCGTCCTTCATTCCGCCATCGCCAAAGGCACAGGCCAACCCGCGAAACACAAACCGCTCATAGTTCAGGCCCGGCACCTTCGACCAATACAGCGCCTGGTGATGCCGCACTTCGGCCAGCGCCGTTTCCATCGAATCCGCCAGGTACAACACCCCGAAACTGCCGTCACTGAAGCGCGACCCCGCCGGATTGACATGGGTAAACGGCGCGATGGCGTAAGAGCAACCGGCAATCCCGAACGGGATCTCGCTGCGCGCAATCAACTCAAGCTGACCCACTTCATTCTTCAACCGCGGATTGGTCAGCGCCTGAATCTCGAACAGCACTTCAAACTCATCCGCGTCCGCGACGTCATCAAACAAAGCAATCGGCGGAAACTTCGAATTGACCAGGCGATAAGCCTGCAACGACTGACCGGCAAACACCGCCAGCTCACTCGCCATCACCATTGCGCACCCCGCAACATGTCGATGCGGCGGAAGGTTTCATACAGCGCAATCATGTCGCCCTGGGCCATGATCTCCAACGGGCTGCGGCCATTGAAAAACTCGTTGTCGTTGGCCATCGAGGCAAAGCCGTACACGTTGTCCGGGTTGTCGAACACCAGTCGCAGCGTGGCGTGAATGTTCAGCACGAAGCTGATGCGCTGCATCTGATCCGCATCCAGTGCCACAGCCCACTCCACATCGCGCTGCCGGGCGCGGGTGTAGGTGCTGCGGGAAATACGCAGGATGCGACAGGCCTGGTCGCTGGTGGCCTGCCACTTTTCCAGAATGCTCACGGCAGCGCGCAGGCCGGTGACGCATTGGTTTTTTGTGAAGGATTGGGCTTGGATGGAGACGGCCATATTCGCGTACTCTATTTGCGTCTGTAGATTCAAATGTAGTTGTAATGAATCTATAGAGCAAATTTGCCACGACCGGTGGACTGTCGTATCTAAACAAACGGACGTTCCTTAAACGCCCGTTTTTATTGATGGCTCACCTCAAAACATCATTGATCCAATGCTTGCGTTACCGCTTGCCCTGCCACCGCGGTTTTCCCGTAGGGAATAAACGCCGCACTGCCATTCTCATGCGCATGAAACAACCGGGCGCCGTTGTTGGGCTTCGTGGTAATCAGTTGATGGTCCGCCGTCAGGTACTCCAGCGGCAGTTGTTTCAGGTCCTTGTACTGCTCGACGATGATCGTGCGCTCGGGATTCCAGGGCTCGCCACTTTTCTGTTCCAGCCACGCCATCAGCGCCGCTGTGTCGCCGGTTTGTGGGATGTCCGAATCCGGGAGCACGTAGTAGAACGGCGAGCCATGATTCTGCAGGTACATGGGCAGTTTGTTGTCGACATCCACCAGCACCATGCGCCATTCGTTCCACGGCGCCGTCTTGATGGCTTCGGCGCGTACATCCCGGGTGAACTGCATGACACCGCCGGCGCCACCGTTGGTCCAGGGATAGACCACGCCAAGGACCACAAACAGGAATCCGGCCGCCCCGGCAATGCCTTGGGTCCAACCGGGGCCGCCGGCTTTGCCGGCCGCTTCACGCGCCGCCATGCGCCGGGTGACCCACCAGGCCGCCAGCAATTGCGCGAACGGCACCAGCGGCAGTACGTAATAGCTGCGCCGGCTGCCACTGGCGGTGAAGAACAGGAACAGCAACCCCAGGCCCCCGATGAGCCAGCGAACATTGGGCTCGGTGTGCTGCCAGCTGCGCACGGCCACCCACAGGCCGAGCATCCAGCAGGGCGCCCAGGGCAGGGTGTAGACCGGCAGATACAGCAGATAGGTGTAGATCGGGCCGATGTTGTCGAAGGGTTTGAAAAACCGAACCACGTTCTCCTGGAACACCAGGCCCAATCCGCTCGGTCCATAGGTCGGCGTGCCATAACGGTGTGACAACATGAACGGCAGCATGTAGACCGCACCGCCCACCAGCATCGCCAGGAACAGGCGTGGATTGAGGTGGTTTTTCCAGCGCTTCTCGCTGAGCAGGTGCGGCAACAGCATCAGCCCCGGCAGGATGAACCCGATCAAGCCCTTGAACAGCGACGTCAGTGCCAGCATCAGGAAAAACACGCTGTAGCGACTCAGCCGGGTGTCGTCCGGCCCGCGCCAATACCACCAGACGGCGGCCAACACACCGCAAACCGTCAGCACGTCCGCCGTGGCGACCCGGGCCCAGAACACGAAAAAGAAGGTCGTCGCCAGAAACCAGCCGGCCATCAGGCCGGTGCCTTTGCTGTACAACTTTTCACCGATCAAATAGACCAGCCAGATACTCAGCCACGCCGCCAACACAGAAGACAGGCGCAGTGACCAGTGCCCGAGGCCGCCCATCAGGTGGGCCGTGGCGGCAATCAACCAATAGGAAGGCAGCGGCTTGTCGTAATAGGGCATGCCTTTGAGGTAAGGGTCGAAGTAATCGCCGGTTTGCAGCATCTGCAACGCGATGTTCGCCCAGCGCGTTTCCGCCCCCCAAAGCTCCCTTGCGCCCAACCCGAACAGCAATAGAAACGCCGATACGCCGAGCAGCAGGATCAGCGCACCGCGGTCACTTTTCAGAAACCTGACTATCGAATGGTTCATCATTATTTCGCACGTTGCGCTCACCGTGACGACGGAGAAGCGGCTGGAGCAGCAAGGCTATCGGGCGAAATGTGATGGGATTGTCAGTAGATCGAGAACAAACCATTAGCGCTGAAGGGACGGTGTGCGCCACATCCTTTGAAATCAGGCCGTGATGGACTGGATGAAAAATTGTTCATGCCCATCACGGCTCCCTCATGGGTGAAAGGTACGCCCCAGCGCATCCAGCCGTGTGGCAATCGGCGGCAGTTGACGACTGCTCGACGCCAACGTCTGCACATCATCCGCCGTGTTCTGCGCAATGTTCTGCACCGACTGCAAGCGCCCGACAATCTCGACACTCGCCGTGGATTGTTCGCGGGTCGTGGTGAAAATTCGCCCGTTGAGTTCATCGATCTGTGAGATGTCGCTGCCGATGGCCTGCAACATCGCCGCCGCCAGTTGACTGTCCTCGACGCAGCGCTCCACGCCTTCACGGCTGTCCTGCATGGCCTCCACGGCTTTGCGGCTGCCTTGCTGCAAGGCCTCGATAATCGTCCGGATTTCCTTGGTCGACACCGCCGTGCGCTGCGCCAGGCTGCGCACTTCATCGGCCACCACCGCAAAGCCGCGGCCTTGCTCGCCGGCACGCGCGGCTTCAATCGCCGCGTTGAGCGCCAGCAAGTTGGTCTGCTCGGCAATGCTGCTGATCACTTCCAGCACCGTACCGATCTGCTGTGCCTGCCCGGCCAGCACCTGCACGGTCTGGTTGGTGCCTTCCAGGCGCGAAGCCAGCTGGGTGATTTCCTGCCGCGCGCGGTTCACGCTTTCCTGTCCGCGGGTGATCTGCACACTGGCCTGGCCGGCATGCTCAACGGCATGCTCGACCTGCACCACGATGTGCTCCATCGCATCGCCCATGCGCTGCATTGACCCGGTCATCTGCGCGATTTCCGTCAACTGATGTTTGGCGCCTTGCTCCAGCGTGTTGCTGGCCTTGGCCAGCTCCTGGCCCAACTGGCCCAAGCCGTTGGAGTCACGCACCACCCCGTCCACCAACGCGGTGATCTGCATCAGGAACTGATCGAACCGCTGCGCCAGCGACACATGCGCTCGCGCCTTGTCACCCTTGCCAGGATCGGTTGTCAGCTGCGAAGTCGCGGCGAGCATCTTGTCCAGCATGTCCTGGCTCTCTACCGCATCGGCCTGGCTGTGCACCGCCAGATAGAGCAGCGCGACCGTCTCCATCAGCACATAAAAGGCGTGAACGAACACCATCGTCCAGCCACCGTGATGCGCCATCACAAACACCGCAAACCCCTGGTGCTGCAACACATGAAACACCACGTGATGCAGCGCAATCGTCACCGCCGCCACCAGAATCGGCAGCCAGTCCCGATAGAACGTCAACACCGCCAACAACGCAAAAATCCCGAAGTGCGACTCAATGACCCCCTCGGCCTGATTGATGTGCAACGCCGCCATCACCATCAAGCCTGTGCCGAGCAAACAGCGCATCAACCGCGAGCCGCCGATGGCGCGATACAACAGCGTCAACAACAGGCTGGTGCCACCACCCACCAGCAGCGCCTGCTTGAAGGTGTCGTGCCAGAACGCCAGGCCCAGCGCGAAAGCGAACATCAGCCAGATCAGGCCCAGCATGATGCGGTCGGCTTTGCGGTAGTGGTCGAGGAAGCGAGGGGGGAAGGGCATGTACGCTGACTCCATGTAATCGAACCGGGAAGAAGCTGGGGTTGGACTGATACCGGAAGACAAGCCTGTTATCGCTTGAACCATGAGGTAAATCGATGCCGCCATGGTCGAGGTGTAGTTGAGAAATCCTGAGGAGTGTAGCCGTTTGCCATCATTCCTGGATGGGCTGGCGGGGCAGAGGGGAACAATGTCAGATTTAGAGGCAAGGAATGCCGAATTGGCGGGGATAGGGGTGCATGCAGGGACGCGCTGGAGCCTTTGACGAGGCCGATATCGGTCTATGCAGTCACTCGTCACAAGCAGTGATCGGCTGCGGATTCAACCGCTCGATACATTCAGAAAGTGGCGATTTTTCTTGGCCCCAATACCCCCCCCACCAGCGCACCCTGTATCGGGGGAAATTCCCCGTCATCGGGGCTTTCATCCTGGCTTCTCATACGCCTGCCACACGCCAGAAGACAACGGGGGTATGGCCTAGAGCCATTGGTCACCTCCTGTCATTTTTGGCAGGGAAGTTGCGTCGTTACCATCCCGGCTCGAAATCAAGCGTTTCGCCAGCCGGGCCAGGCGCATTGGCTCGTTGCTCCTGTCTTGCCACGCGCTCCGTAGAACCCGTCAGAGGTGTTTGCGATGAAACTGGATACCGCAAGGTTGAATCCTGGTGCATTGTCCAAAACCAGACTGGCGCTGAGTATCTCTGCTGCCGCGATCATGCTGGGGCTGGGCTTTTCCCAGACCCAGGCAGCCCCCCTCGACAACACCGATGCACCGCCTCCCACTGACCCGTCGGCGTTCACCAATCAGCCCGCCGACCCCAATGCTGCCTTGAGGGACTTGCTCAAGCTGCCTCGCGCAAACGTAGGCGCCTTCGACCTGCCCAATGGCGTGGTCGGTAACCGCACGACCCCCTTGGCCGACAATGTGCTGCCACCCAATCTGCAAACCAGCTTCAACATCCCCACCAACGGAAATGCCAGCCCAGTGTTCGGGGCTCAACCGTTCACGCAGAAGCTCGAGCTTTTCGAGGAGTTCGGCTCGAACAAACTGAACGCGGCCGACCCACCGTCACCCGTTCCGTTTCCGGTGCCGACGGTGGGGCCCGCACCGGCGCAGGACCCCTTGAAGGTGGCGCGCAGCGGCCCGTCGCCGGCTGCGCTGGATGCCTTTCTCCGGCAGCCGGCATTGACGCCTTTCCCGACAGAGTTTTCCAATGTGCTGGACCGCAACCCCTGGAAGGCGCAGATCGAGGATTTCCTCAATCGCCGGGTCGATTCGCCCGCAGAAGGTCGGCCGCCGGGAAAAGGCTGGTCGCACCAGCGTTTCAATGAATTTTTCCCGCGCGACGCCTTCAAGACGGTGCAAGCCGGTGCGCACGTCAACAGCGGCTTGCGTGATCGTATGCAACGGCATAACTACGCCGTGGGGGAATTCGCGCCAGGCGGGCTCTATCACAACACCAACGGCAACCCGGCCAACGAGGGCACGACCAAGGGCATTCAAGTGCAGTTTCACCCCAACATGCCTGTGCAGGACCACAATGCGTTGTGGACGTTCGACGGCACCTTTCCGCCCAAACTGCTTCTAGTGCGCTATGGCCAGGCGATGCTGATGCGTCATTACGATGCCTTGCCCATTGACCCGTCGGCCAACCGGGGCTTTGGCTTGCACACCATCACCACCCATGAACATAACGGCCACTCACCTGCGGAAAGCGACGGTTTTACCAACGCGTTCTTCTTCCCGGGGCAGTACTACGACTATCGCTGGCCGATCCAGTTGGCCGGTTACGACAGCATCAACACCAGCGCTCAGGATTCACGTGCGGCGTTCCCGTGCGATCCCGGAGAAAAGCTTTTCGTTAACGACGCCACCCCCGGCTTCAAGACCTGCGACCACGGCACTATCAAGATCCGTGGCGACTGGCGCGAAACCATGAGCACCCACTGGTTCCACGACCACATGCTCGATTTCACCGCGCAGAATGTCTACAAGGGCAATGCGACGATGATGAACTTCTACAGCGCCGTGGACCGTGGCAACGAGTCGGTCGACGACGGGGTCAACCTGCGCTTGCCCAGCGGTTCGGCGCTGGGCTGGGGTAACCGCGACTATGACATCAACCTGACGATCGCCGACAAGGCCTGGGACCAGGCCGGCCAGTTGTGGTTCAACCCCTTCAACACCGACGGTTTTCTCGGTGACCAGGTGCTGACCAACTGGGAGTACAAACCCTTCCTGGACGTACGTGCCCGGCGCTACCGTCTGCGCATTCTCAATGGCTCGGTTTCCCGCTACTTCAAGCTGGCGCTGGTGCGTCAGGTCAATGGTAATGGTGGCGAGTTTCCCGGCCCGAAAAACTCCGGGGTTTCCTATAACCGGGTGCCGTTCCACATGATTGCCAACGACGGCAATATCATGGAACACGCGGTGCCGTTCGATGGCAGCCTGGACCTCGATGGTGACGGTGACAGACAAGACAACAATGCCATTTTGCCGATGATGGGCATTGCCGAACGCTATGACATCGTCGTCGACTTCGCGAAAAACGGCATCAAGCCGGGCGACAGGATTTTCTTCGTCAACATCGAGGAGCATGAAAACGGCAAGCGTCCCAATCGTGACATTCCATTGGCGGATGTACTCTCCGAGAGGTACCTGCCTGTGGTCAGGCAAACCAGCCACGGGCCACAGTGGATCAACGGTGACCCGGGCGTGGGCGTGTTCATGCAAGTGAACGTCAAGCCCTACACCGGCCAGGATGTCAGCATGAATCCGGTCGACTTCGAGCCCGCCAAACCTGGCAAGCCCGAGGGCAGGTTCATGATCCCGCTGCCCTTGCACCGCGATGACCCTGCCGATATCGCCCGGCTCGCCCAGGCGCGGCACCGCACCTTTATCTTTGGCCGCTCCGACGGCACAGACTTTGCGCCCTGGACGATCAAGACCGATGGCGGCCCAGGCTTCGACATGGACCCGCGGCGGATCTCGGCCGCGCCACAACTGGCTACCGGGCCGACACCGGCAGGGTTCAAGGGGGAAGGCACGCTGGAAATCTGGAAGGTCCAGAACGGCGGCAATGGCTGGGATCACCCGGTGCATGTGCACTTCGAGGAAGGGGTCATTCTCACTCGAGGTGGCAAGACTCCACCGGAATGGGAAAAAGGGGCGCGCAAGGATATCTATCGCATAGGCCCCGATCCGGACAGCGGCGACAATGTCGAAGTGGCCATCCGCATCCGTGAGTTTGCCGGTACCTACATGGAGCACTGCCACAACACACAGCATGAGGACACCTCGATGCTGCTGCGCTGGGACTCTGAGCACCCCGGCCAGATCCAGTTGATGCCCACGCCATTGCCCAGCTGGGACGGCGTGAAATTCGTGGACTCGGTTGCGTTACCGACCTTCCGTACGGGAGATGGCGTCGGGCCACAGGTCAAGGTCAACAATGACCAGGGAACTAGCAGTGGCAGTGGGAGTAGCAGTGGAAGTGGCAGTGTTAGCGGAGGCAAAGGCTAGCGTCGTCTATCGAGCCATTTTTGTCGTCGGACAAAAGACGGGCGCGTTCTGCGCCCGTTTTCATTTATTCCGCCACCTGCGCCCGTAACCGCCGACCAATCACATCCATCAAGTCACAACCATCGCGCAATGGAATGACCAGCAGCTTTGAAAAGTCTTCCAACACCACCGTGTCGCAACCGAGCTCGGAGCGGTAGGCGATGTTTTCCAGCACCTGCGTGACTGTCCGAATACGGTAATCGGCCATGGCTTGCAGGACGTCGAGTGGGGCCTGGGTGTCGATGAGCAGGGAGGCCGGAACCAGATCGATTCCGGTTAAAGGCATGTATCGATTCATTTTGAATGATCTCTGTTTGATGGGCTCAAGGCCTTCAGTTGGTCATTCTCTGTGTTCAGGTCGCCAAACCCGGTCGCCATTCTGGGCGACGGCGCCGACTATAAGCCGCACGAGATCAGCGCGGGAAGGTGAGGCATTCCGAGCTTTGTGTAGGACCTTTGAGGATGAAACTTCAGACCTTTCACCTCAGGTCGCTGGAAATCCAGACACAGACCTGAGATGGTCATCGCCCCTTGGTTTCAACCACCCACGCTATCCTTAATCATCGCTCCTGCCGTCGAGATGGATCTTCGCCCATGCAAACCCCCAACCCCCAACGCCCCCTCTGGAAAACCTACCTGTTTTTCCTCGCCCCGATGGTGCTGTCGAACTTCCTGCAATCCATGTCCGGTACGGTCAACAGCATCTACATTGGCCAGATGCTTGGCACCCAGGCGTTGGCGGCGGTGTCGGGGATGTTCCCCATCGTGTTTTTCTTCATCGCCCTGGTGATCGGCCTCGGTGCCGGCGCGGGGGTGTTGATCGGGCAGGCGTGGGGGGCGCGGGAGACGCATCTGGTGAAGGCGATCGCCGGGGCAACCTTGTTGCTGGGGGTGTTGATCGGGTTGACGGCGGCGGTGGTGGGCAGTGTGTTTGCGCGGTCGGCGTTGGTCGGGTTGGGGACGCCGGCGGATGTGCTGGACGATGCGGTGGCGTATGCCCATGTGATGTTGTGGATCATGCCGTCGCTGTTGGTGTTTGTGCTGTTCACGCAACTGCTGCGTGGAGTAAGCGATACCTTGTCGCCATTGTTGGCGCTGGTGGTGTCGACCATGGTCGGGTTGGCGCTGACGCCGGCGTTGATTCGCGGCTGGTTGGGTTTTGCGCCGATGGGGATTCAGAGTGCGGCGTTTGCCGGGTTGGTGGGTAACCTGGTGGCGATGGGGTTGCTGGCGTGGCGCTTGATTGGCAAGGGCCATCCGCTGGCGCCGGACCGCGAGTTCTTTGCGGCGATGAAGCTGGACATGGCGATTCTCGGCAAGGTGCTGCGCATCGGTTTGCCCACCGGGTTGCAGATGGTGGTGTTGTCGCTGTCGGAGCTGGTGATTCTGGCGCTGGTGAACCAGCACGGTTCCCAGGCGACGGCGGCCTATGGCGCGGTGACGCAGATCGTCAATTACGTGCAGTTCCCGGCGTTGTCGATTGCGATTACCGCATCGATTCTTGGCGCGCAGGCGATTGGGGCCGGGCGCATCGAGCGCATGGGGCCGATTCTGCGCACGGGGTTGATGATCAATGTGTGCCTGACCGGTGGTCTGGTGGTGCTCGGGTATTTGCTGTCGCATTGGCTGCTGGCCTCGTTCCTCACGGAAGAAGCGACGCGGACCATGGCTCAGCACCTGTTGCACATCATGCTCTGGAGCCTGTTGGTGTTCGGCTTCCAGGCGATCATCGGCGGCATCATGCGCGCCAGCGGCACGGTGATGGTGCCGGTGGCGATTTCGATTGTCTGCGTGGTGGGGGTGCAGTTGCCGGCGGCCTATCTGCTGGATGCGAAGTTCGGGTTGCAAGGGGTGTGGATGGCGTTTCCGGTGGCGTATCTGGGGATGCTGGTGCTGCAGACGCTGTATTACAAACTGGTGTGGCAGCATCAGAAGATTGAGCGGTTGGTTTAGTTGGTTTTTTGATTGCCTGTTCGCGGTTGTGGTGGTTCAGTGGTGTAGATGTTGACTGTGCTGACGCTTTCGCGGGCAAGCCCGCTCCCACAGGGGTAGCGGTGTTCGTAGTACTTGTGCACGGCAGGCATGCCTGCCTGGGGAGGTTTTCACATGAGCCCCTTGTCCCATTCCATCCTGCAAGACCGGCCAGCGGCCGGGCGGCGTTTGATCGAGCCGCTGCTGCCTTACGCCAATCGCCCCGATGTCATCGTTCTGGCCTTGCCCCGTGGCGGCGTGCCGGTGGCCTATGAAGTGGCCACGGCGCTGAAGGTTCGCCTGGATCTGATGCTGGTGCGCAAGCTCGGCGTGCCGTCCCATCAGGAGTACGCCATGGGCGCGATTGCCAGCGGTGGCATCCAGATTCGTAATGAAGAGGCACTGCGGGTGCATCCGATCGCCAAGGCCGCATTCGACGCCGTGGTCGAACGGGAAAGCCGCGAGTTGCTGCGCCGCGAGCAGGTCTACCGCGGCACGCGGCCGGCGGTGCAGCTCAAGGATCAGGTGGCGATCCTGATCGACGACGGCCTGGCCACCGGCGCTTCGATGCGGGCGGCGATCCAGGCGCTGCGGGTGCAGGAACCTGCGCGCATCGTGGTGGCGGTGCCGGTGGCACCGATCGAGACGCTGGAGGCGCTGCGCCGCGAGGTGGATGAACTGGTCTGCCCGCTGATGCCCGAATGGTTCACTTCGATTGGCCATTGGTACATGGACTTTTCCCAGACTTCGGATGCCGAGGTGATCGAGCTGTTGCAGCGTGCATGGCAACGCGAGGCGTGTGGGTAGCGCTGGCGGCCATCGGCAGGTGGTCGCCATTCAACGGCTGAGGTGGAATAAACGCCGGTTGTTTGCTTTAGTCCATCTGGTGCCGGCCTTTGTGTACGGCACGTCAACTCAAGACGGGAGCCCTCCCGGAGAGTGTCATGAACCTTCGATCCGCGCGTTGCATCGCTCTGGCCGGCACCTTGGTGTTCGGCCTGGCGCCGTTCGCTGACGCTGTGGAATACAAGGAAGTCAACGCCAAGGCCAGTACCTTGAGTTTCACCTATGAGCAGATGGGTTCGAGAACCTACGGCACCTTCGGCAAATTCAAGGCCAATCTCGACTTCGACACCGAGAACCCGGGCGCCGCCCATGCCGCACTGACCATCGACCTGAGCAGCATCGATGCCGGCAGCGACGACGCCAACACCGAGCTGCAAAAACCGGCGTGGTTCGACACCGCGACTTATCCGGTGGCGACGTTCGAATCGACGTCCATCAAGGCCCTCGGCAATGACCGCTACAGCTTCACCGGCAAACTGACCCTGCGTGGGCTCACTCGGGAAGTGAGTGTGCCGGTGCTGCTGAAGTCGGAGAGTTCCATCGGCATCTTCGATGGCCAACTGGTGCTCAAGCGTGACGACTTCAAGATAGGCGAGGGCGAGTGGGCGGACAGCATGGTGTCCAACGAGATCAATATCCGCTTTCGGATGGTGGCGCCGCAGCGGTGACTGGGAGGTCGCCTTCGCGAGCAAGCCCGCTCCCACAGGGGATCTGCGTCGAGCATAAGCTCCTTGTGGGAGCGGGCTTGCTCGCGAAGGCGTTGTAACAGTCAATACAAAGACTCTCGGTCCCACCGTACGATCGGCAAAAAAAGCGCCCGGTCCACATTGCATGAACCGGGCGCTGATCAATCCGCTCTAGTGCACGGGCACTGTCACGGTTTTGCCGAAGGCCGACTTGATGGTCGCTGTCGGGCTCGGCGAGGGGGCACTGCCGACGGTCGTCACCGCTATATTCCAGCGCGCGCCTGTAGCCGTAGGCGTCAGGGTGGCGGTACCAAGGTTCGCCGTGCCGGTCGTGGTCGTGACCGTCGCGGTGATGGTATTGCCCGTGCCACGCGAGGTGGTGCCGGACAGCACCCAATACCAGCGGTTGTTGCTGCGGGCGGTGACGGTAGCGCTGGTGACGATCAGGTTCTCGACGACCGCTGCCGAGACCGCCACGGACACCGTTGCCGGTGCCGATTCCGCACCCTTGGCGTCGGCGACCTTATAGGTAAAGGTCGCGGTGAACGGCGCGGGGACCGTGGCCGGTGGCGTGTAGATCACGCGCACGCCATCGGTGCTGACCGTGCCCTTGCCGGAGTCCGGTTGCTCCAGGCCCACCACTTTGAGCGGCACGTTGCCGTCAGGGTCGCTGTCGTTGGCCAGTACGTTGATGGTCACCGGGCCGCTGTTGCTGATGGCGCTGTCGGGGTTGGCGATCGGCAGTTTGTTATCGCCATCAGTGTTGCGAGTATCGCCCGTGCGGAAGGTTGGCAGCGCGGCGGAGTTCACGTAGTTGACGCCGTCCCAGCCAGGCAGGGGCGTGGGCATCAACTGGAACTGACCGGGGTGCTCGATATCCCAGCGCAGCAACATGGCGTTGTCCTCGTGCTGGGTGTTGTGGCAATGCTCCATGTAGGTCCCGGCGAATTCGCGGAAGCGGATCGCCATTTCCACTTCCTGCGAGCTGTCGATGCCTTCGCCGATGCGATAGACGTCCTTGCGTGCCCATTTTTCCCATTCCGGCGGTGCCTTGCCGTCGCGGCTGAGGACGACGCCTTCTTCGAAATGCACGTGTACCGGGTGGCTCCAGCCACCGCCGCCGTTCTTGATTTTCCACACTTCCAGGGTGCCGTCGCCGGAGAACCCGGCATCGGTCGGGCCGTTGGCCAGTTGCGGTGCGGCGCTGATCCGCCGTGGGTCCATGTGGTAGCCGAAACCACCGTCGGTCTTGATGGTCCAGGGTGCCAGGTCGGTGCCGTCGGAGCGACCGAAGATGAACTCGCGATGCCGCACTGTCTTGAGCTTGGCCTGCATCGTTGGATCGTCGCGGTTGACCGTCAGCGGAATCATGACCTTGCCGGCCGCTTTACCCGGTTTGGCGGGTTCGTAGTCGGCGGGGTTCATGCTCACGTCCTGGCCGGCATAAGGCTTGACCACCATCTGCATGAACTTGCCCACCACCGGGTCGCCGGCGTCCCATTCCAGCCCTTTGCTGCCCAACTTGAGCACGGCCTTGTACTTGCCGGACAGCACATCGGCCAGACTCAGCGGAGTACTCTCCGGACCTTTGCCGGTCTGGTGCTCCATCAAGTTGACGAAGTACAGCTTGTCGCCGACAGAGATCCCGTTTTTCGCGAAGTTGACGATGATGTCGAAACGCTCGGCAATGCCCTGGGTGGGCAGTATCGCGTTGTGGTCCTGCACATCACCGTCACCGTCCAGGTCCATGCTGCCGTCGAACGGCACGGCGTGTTCCATGAGGTTGCCGTCGTTGGCGATCATGTGGAACGGCACGCGGGTATAGGACACGCCCGAACCTGCCGGGCCGGGGAATTCACCGCCGGTACCGACGACTTCACGCACCAGCGCAATCCTGAAGTAGCGCGATACCGAGCCATTGAGGATGCGGAAACGATAGCTGCGCGCACGCACGTTCAGGCGTGGCTGGTACTGCCAGTTGACCAGGATCTGATCGCCGAGGAAGCCATCGGTGTTGAACGGGTTGAACCACAACTGGCCACTGGCATCCCAGGCCTTGTCGGCCACTATCAGGTTGACGTCATAGTCGCGGTTGCCCCAGGGCAACGCCGAACCGCTGGGCAGGCGCAGGTTCACGCCGTCTTCGAAGGCTTCGTTACCGCGGTCCAGGGCGCTGTAGTAGTTCATCATCACCGCGTTGCCCTTGTAGACGTTCTGCGCGGTGAAATCGAGCATGTGGTCGTGGAACCAGTGGGTGCTCATGGTTTCGCGCCAGTCGCCACGGATCTTGATGCTGCCGTTGTTGCAGGTCTTGAGGCCTGGTGAGGCATCGTTGACGAACAGGGTTTCACCTGGGGCGCAGGGGAAGGCCGCGCGCGGATCCTGCGCAGTGGTGTTGATGGTGTCGTAACCGGCCAGTTGCACCGGCCAGCGATAGTCGTAGTAC
>NZ_AKJO01000107.1:0-4285 GCF_000282295.1 Pseudomonas sp. GM33 | reverse complement strand
GTCAAGGACAACCGCCTCAAGCACTGGCGGGATCAGGAATATGTCTACGATGCGTGGGGCAACCTGATTGAGAAACGCAGCGGGATGAACCGGCTGCAGACGTTCACGTATGACTGCGAAAACCGCCTCGTCAAAGCTGAGACGTTGGTCAATGGCAAGCTGGAAAGTACCGGTTTGTATCGGTACGACAGCCTGGGGCGGCGGGTTGCCAAGGATTCAGAGATCAAGGGTCGGACCGAGCAGAAGCACTTTTTGTGGCAAGGCCTGCGGATGCTGCGTGAGGAAAGTGCGGGGCGGAGCAGTCTGTACCTGTATGAGCCGGGGAGTTATGCGCCCTTGGCGCGGGTGGACCAGGAGGAGGGTGGGGAGCAGCAGCTTTACTACTTCCATACCGACCAGATTGGTACGCCGCTGGAGATGACTGACGCGGACGGGAGCATTGTCTGGCAGGCGACGTACAAGGCGTGGGGGGCGGTTGAGAAGCTGGCGGTCAATGAAGTTGAACAGAATCTGCGGTTTCAGGGGCAGTATTTCGATGACGAGACGGGGCTGCACTACAACACGTTTCGGTATTACGATCCGGAGGTGGGGCGGTTTGTTACGCAGGATCCGATTGGGTTGAGCGGTGGGGTAAACCTTTATGAATACGCCCGAAACCCTGTTGATTGGATTGACGCCTTAGGGTTAAGTTGCGAGAGCCTGAATGGAAAATATAGTGAAACGACTAAGGCGAAGCTTCCAAGCTGGGTCGCTGAATCATTCAGCAATGGTGAATACAAGACTGTTGTAACGACTAAAGATATATATGTGTATCGAGTTTTTGGAGGGAATGCCAAAGCAGGCGGAGGTTTTGTATCTACTTCTCCAGCCTCTAGTAGAATTCAAGCAAAATTAGACGCTGCGCTGTTACCTGAATGGAAAAATACACGGCAATTTGAGGCTAAAATTCTTATTCCCAAGGGTACGACACTTAATGTGGGGGCGGTGGCGCCACAGATTACCAAGGCAGGAACAGTATTCAAAGGAGGGGCGGACCAAATACTCATGCCGCAAAATTGGCCAGAAAGTTGGATTGTAGGCATTAGAAATATAAGCACTATATAAGGGATTCGAGATGAAAGAAAAAGATCTGATAGAGTTGTTGCGAGAAATATTAAATGAGTTAGAACAAATTCAGGCAGTGCGTGGGGGTACGGATCTTCGCTCTATTATCGAAGATTACGAAAGGGTAGTTGTGCTCTTGCTTCGAAGAAATTTGACCGATAATTTGATCAGATTTTCGCCTAGGGAGTATTTGGAGATATATAGTGATTATGAAAATCCATTGCTTGAAAAAATGGATTTTGCACAGAGGGAAGTTAATAATTTTTTGGTTGTCAGGCCTTAAGTGCTTGATGTTTTTTTAACGCTATTTCTGTTTTTGATACGGTCATTAACACCCCCGGTCGATCGCTCTTTTAAAACTAATCGAAAAAAGTGTCTGCCAAAATTGTCTCAATCGTTTTCTCTATAGGAATAATCGACGCCAGCCGCAAGCCCAAATGCCGGTGGTGGAACACTTTGGAGCGCAAGCCGGACGGTGAGGTGCTGCGCATCCATCACCCGGACGGCAGCGCCGAATCCTTCACCTACAACGCCCTCGGCCAGGTACTGACGCACACCGACGGCAAAGGCCAGACCACGCGCCTGCTACGCACCGCCCGGGGCCTGCCGAGCAGCCGCCAGGACGCCAAGGGTCAGCGCATTCGCTACGAGTACGACCCGGCGATTCGCCTGACGGCACTGATCAACGAAAACAACGCGGCGTACCAGTTCGCCTACGATGCGTCCGACCGGCTGATCGAAGAAAAACGCATCGACAACCTGACCCGGCGCTTCAGCTACAACCTCGGCGGGCATCTGACCCAGGTCGACGAAACCGGCTACGGCGAGCGCGGTGAACGACCACAGCGCCGCACCGAATTCGAGCGGGATGGCATTGGCCGGCTGCTGGCCAAACTCAATGCCGATGCCCGTCAGGATTACCTGTACGACGACGCTGATCGCCTGCTGTCGATCCAGCGCCTGCCGACCGCGCAGGGCAAGCAACTCGGCGTCAGCGAAGAAACGCTCGAATTCTCCTACGACCTGCTCGGCCGCCTGATCCAGGAGACCACAGCGCAAGGCGCCTTGTCCTACGAGTACGACCCCCTGAGCAACCTCACCACGCTGACGTTGCCCACCGGCCAACACCTCAACCACCTGTACTACGGCAGCGGCCACCTGCATCAACTCAACCTCGACGGCCAACTGATCAGCGACATCGAGCGCGACGACCTGCACCGCGAAGTCCTGCGCACCCAAGGCACGCTCACCAGCTGCTTCGGCTACGACGCGATGGGCCGCAAGAGCTGGCAGTTCGCCTCGCGCCTGCCGGCGGAAAAACTCTCGCGCCTCCACAACCCCGGCATCCAGCCCGACCTGCTGGTCGAGCACGCCTACAACCCGATCCACCGCCGTCACCACTACGACCCGGCCGGCGAGTTGACCCGCACCCTCGACAAACTGCGCGGCGAGATCAAGTACCAATATGAAGCCAACGGCCAGCTGCACAGCCGCGACACCGGCCACTTGATCGACAGCGAAGAATTCCGCTACGACGCCGCGGCGAACCGGCTGAACTTCAACACCAGCCAGTTCGACCACGTCAAGGACAACCGCCTCAAGCACTGGCGGGATCAGGAATATGTCTACGATGCGTGGGGCAACCTGATTGAGAAACGCAGCGGGATGAACCGGCTGCAGACGTTCACGTATGACTGCGAAAACCGCCTCGTCAAAGCTGAGACGTTGGTCAATGGCAAGCTGGAAAGTACCGGTTTGTATCGGTACGACAGCCTGGGGCGGCGGGTTGCCAAGGATTCAGAGATCAAGGGTCGGACCGAGCAGAAGCACTTTTTGTGGCAAGGCCTGCGGATGCTGCGTGAGGAAAGTGCGGGGCGGAGCAGTCTGTACCTGTATGAGCCGGGGAGTTATGCGCCCTTGGCGCGGGTGGACCAGGAGGAGGGTGGGGAGCAGCAGCTTTACTACTTCCATACCGACCAGATTGGTACGCCGCTGGAGATGACTGACGCGGACGGGAGCATTGTCTGGCAGGCGACGTACAAGGCGTGGGGGGCGGTTGAGAAGCTGGCGGTCAATGAAGTTGAACAGAATCTGCGGTTTCAGGGGCAGTATTTCGATGACGAGACGGGGCTGCACTACAACACGTTTCGGTATTACGATCCGGAGGTGGGGCGGTTTGTTACGCAGGATCCGATTGGGTTGAGCGGTGGGGTAAACCTTTATGAATACGCCCGAAACCCTGTTGATTGGATTGACGCCTTAGGGTTAAGTTGCGAGAGCCTGAATGGAAAATATAGTGAAACGACTAAGGCGAAGCTTCCAAGCTGGGTCGCTGAATCATTCAGCAATGGTGAATACAAGACTGTTGTAACGACTAAAGATATATATGTGTATCGAGTTTTTGGAGGGAATGCCAAAGCAGGCGGAGGTTTTGTATCTACTTCTCCAGCCTCTAGTAGAATTCAAGCAAAATTAGACGCTGCGCTGTTACCTGAATGGAAAAATACACGGCAATTTGAGGCTAAAATTCTTATTCCCAAGGGTACGACACTTAATGTGGGGGCGGTGGCGCCACAGATTACCAAGGCAGGAACAGTATTCAAAGGAGGGGCGGACCAAATACTCATGCCGCAAAATTGGCCAGAAAGTTGGATTGTAGGCATTAGAAATATAAGCACTATATAAGGGATTCGAGATGAAAGAAAAAGATCTGATAGAGTTGTTGCGAGAAATATTAAATGAGTTAGAACAAATTCAGGCAGTGCGTGGGGGTACGGATCTTCGCTCTATTATCGAAGATTACGAAAGGGTAGTTGTGCTCTTGCTTCGAAGAAATTTGACCGATAATTTGATCAGATTTTCGCCTAGGGAGTATTTGGAGATATATAGTGATTATGAAAATCCATTGCTTGAAAAAATGGATTTTGCACAGAGGGAAGTTAATAATTTTTTGGTTGTCAGGCCTTAAGTGCTTGATGTTTTTTTAACGCTATTTCTGTTTTTGATACGGTCATTAACACCCCCGGTCGATCGCTCTTTTAAAACTAATCGAAAAAAGTGTCTGCCAAAATTGTCTCAATCGTTTTCTCTATAGGAATAATCGACGCCAGCCGCAAGCCCAAATGCCGGTGGTGGAACACTTTGGAGCGCAAGCCGGACGGTGAGGTGCTGCGCATCCATC
>NZ_AKJO01000106.1:0-2882 GCF_000282295.1 Pseudomonas sp. GM33 | reverse complement strand
TGCGGCAGCTCCTACACAGAGGTACGTTCAGATTTCGATCAGCGCACCCAATTCTCGTTCCAGCTCCTGCGGATCAGCGAGGTTGAGCTCGATCAGTCGCCGCAGCCGTTCTATGGACTCCAGGCCGATGTGCAGGCAGACAAAGCCGAGTTGGCCATGGTCATCGTGGGCCAGTTGCGCATCCATGGTGATGTCGACGTCTTCGCTCAGATGAATATCGACCAGAAAATCCTGCTGCGGATTGCCCAACCACGGATCGGGTCGCTCGATCAGCACCCCCTTGAGCGATAGATCAATCAACTTCACCGGCCAGGTGAACTCACCCTGACTCAAGTCAGTTCGGGCATCGAACGCAATACGTTTGAAGCGGCGACGGTCGGCAGGGTGCTCGCTCATGGCGCGATCCTCGTAGATGTTCGCTGACTATAGACCGGCATTCTTCAAGGCTGCCAGCGCTGGCCGGTGTCCAGACCTATGTCGGGGTATGGTCTTTGCCGTCAGGAGCGCTAAACTCGGGGTGGCTGTCTTTCTTGTCCACTCTGGCTGGAATAATAAAATGAAAAATAATAATAGCCCGCTACGCCATCTGCCCTGGCTGGTGCTGGCAATCGTAGGTGCGTGCGCCCTGGGTGTCGTGGCATTGCGCCGAGGGGAGGCAATCAATGCCTTGTGGATTGTGGTCGCTGCCGTGGCCATCTATCTGGTCGCCTACCGCTACTACAGTCTGTTCATCGCCAACAGCGTCATGCAACTCGATGCGCGACGGGCCACTCCCGCCGTGATCAACAATGACGGTCTGGATTACGTTCCGACCAATAAACACATTCTCTTCGGTCACCACTTCGCCGCCATTGCCGGTGCGGGGCCGTTGGTCGGCCCGGTGCTGGCCGCGCAGATGGGCTACCTGCCCGGCACCCTGTGGCTGATCGCCGGCGTGGTGCTGGCCGGTTCGGTGCAGGACTTCATGGTCCTGTTCATGTCCACCCGTCGCAACGGCCGCTCCCTGGGCGACATGGTCCGTGAGGAAATGGGCCGCATCCCCGGCACCATCGCGCTGTTCGGTTGCTTCCTGATCATGATCATCATCCTCGCGGTGCTGGCGCTGATCGTGGTGAAAGCCTTGGCCGAGAGCCCTTGGGGTATTTTCACGGTGATGGCGACCATCCCGATCGCGATGTTCATGGGCATCTACATGCGCTACATCCGCCCGGGCCGCATCGGCGAGATCTCGGTGATCGGCGTGCTGTTGCTGCTCGGTTCGATCTGGCTCGGCGGGCAGATTGCCGCGGATCCGGTGTGGGCCAAGGCCTTTACCTTTACCGGTATCCAGATCACCTGGATGCTGATCGGCTACGGTTTCGTTGCCGCGGTGTTGCCGGTGTGGCTGATCCTGGCTCCCCGTGACTACCTGTCGACCTTCCTGAAAATCGGCACCATCGTGGCTTTGGCCATCGGTATCCTGGTGACCATGCCCGAGCTGAAAATGCCGGCCCTGACCCAATTCATCGACGGCACCGGCCCGGTCTGGAAGGGCGGTCTGTTCCCGTTCCTGTTCATCACCATCGCCTGTGGCGCGGTCTCGGGTTTCCACGCGCTGATCGCTTCCGGCACCACGCCGAAGCTGCTCGCCAATGAGGGGCATGCCCGTTACATCGGTTACGGCGGCATGCTGATGGAGTCCTTCGTGGCGATCATGGCCATGGTCGCGGCGTCGGTGATCGATCCGGGCGTTTACTTCGCCATGAACAGCCCGGCGGCCGTGGTCGGCGCCGATGCGGTGGCCGTTGCGCAAACCGTCAGCAGCTGGGGCTTTGCGATCACGCCGGAAGCGTTGCAAGCGGTGGCCCACGACATCGGGGAAACCACCATCCTGGCCCGTGCCGGCGGTGCGCCGACCCTGGCGGTGGGGATCGCGCAGATCCTGCACCAGCTGTTGCCGGGCGAGAACACCATGGCGTTCTGGTACCACTTCGCGATCCTGTTCGAAGCGCTGTTCATCCTGACCGCGGTCGACGCCGGTACCCGTGCCGGGCGCTTCATGCTCCAGGATTTGCTCGGCTCGTTCGTGCCGGCCCTGCGCCGCACCGAATCCTGGACCGCCAACCTGATCGCCACCGCCGGTTGCGTGGCCATGTGGGGTTATCTGCTGTACCAGGGCGTGATCGACCCGCTGGGCGGCATCAACACCTTGTGGCCGCTGTTCGGCATCTCCAACCAGATGCTGGCCGGTATCGCGCTGATGCTCGGCACCGTGGTGCTGATCAAGATGAAGCGCCAGCGTTATGCCTGGGTCACCTTGCTGCCGGCTGTGTGGTTGCTGATCTGCACCACCACCGCCGGTTTCATCAAGCTGTTCGATGCCAACCCGGCAATCGGTTTCCTCGCCCTGGCGAAGAAGTACAGCGATGCCCTGGCCAATGGTCAGGTGCTGGCCCCGGCCAAGAGCATCGAGCAGATGCAACACGTGATCTTCAACGCCTACACCAACGCCACGCTGACCGCGCTGTTCCTGTTTGTGGTGTTCAGCATCCTGTTCTTCGCACTCAAGGTCGGTATCGCCGCCTGGGGCAGCAAAGAGCGTACGGATAAAGAAGCGCCATTCCAGGCGCTGCCGAATGCATAGGCGAGGAGGGCAGCATGTTCAATGACCTGAGTCGCCTGGGCAAATACCTCGGTCAGGCCGCGCGCCTGATGGTCGGCATGCCCGACTACGACAACTACGTCGAGCACATGCAGACCAAGCACCCGGACAAACCGGTGATGGACTACGAGGCGTTCTTCCGCGAGCGCCAGGAGGCCCGTTACGGCAGTAAGGCCGGACCCAAGTGCTGTTGAGTGAACACTAAAAAACCGGCTGAAAGGCTAATGCCGATCAGTTAAGC
>NZ_AKJO01000105.1:0-17507 GCF_000282295.1 Pseudomonas sp. GM33 | reverse complement strand
TGCGGCAGCTCCTACAGGGGTACCCATTTCATTGCATCAGCTATACCTCTATGAAACGAATCGCGCCCGGAATGCTCGAAACAAACGGGTGCCATTTACCGGGATAGAGCCAGCCGATGCAGTTTCTAGCGGATAGCCACGGGTGTGCCGGGTGGAACGGCGAAATGGCCGGGCGCATTCGTGCGTTCGACTGGGGCCAGACCGAACTTGGCCCGCTCGACTCATGGTCCAGGAGCCTGAGCAGCGCGGTGCAGTTGATGCTCGCTTCGCCGCTGCCAATGGTGATGCTCTGGGGCCAGTCCGGGTACATGATCTATAACGACGCTTATTCCAAGTTTGCCGGTGGACGTCATCCGTACCTGCTCGGCTCCGCCGTGGAACTGGGTTGGCCCGAGGTCGCCGAATTCAATCGCCACGTGGTCGACACCTGCCTGGCGGGCGGCACCTTGTCCTTTCGCAACAAAGAACTGGTGCTGCTGCGTGACGGGGTTCCGGAAGATGTCTGGATGGACCTGTACTACAGCCCGGTAGCCGACGATGACGGACGCCCGGCCGGGGTCATGGCCATGGTGGTGGAAACCACGGATCGGGTGATCTCCGAACGTCGGCGACAGGCGGCTGAAGACGCCTACCGCGCCGACAACGAACGGGTGCGCCTGGCGCTGAACGCCGGTGCATTGCTCGGCTCCTTTGTCTGGGACATCAAGGCCAACGTGCTGTCGGGCGATGAGCGTTTCGCCCGCACGTTTTCCTATCCCCTCGGGCAAGACCTGGAAAACCTGTCCCAGGAAACCGCAGAAAGCCGCATCCATCCGGATGACCGCAGTTGGGTCCGGGAACGCGTCAGATTGTCGGTGGAGACGGGCGAGCCCTACAACGTCGAATACCGGATCCAGCGCCCCGACGGCAGTTACCTCTGGATACTCGCCAGTGGCTGTTGCGAGTTCAATGAACAGGGCGAGGCGTTTCGTTTTCCTGGCGTGCTGATCGACATCCACGAACGCAAGACTGCCGAAGAGTCCTTGCTCAAGTTCACCCGCAACCTGGAGCAGCGGGTGGCCGATGAAGTCGAGGCGCGGCTGGCGGCGGAAGATCAATTGCGCCAGTCACAGAAGCTGGAAGCCATCGGCGGCCTCACGGGCGGTGTGGCCCATGACTTCAACAACCTGTTGCAAGTGATCGCCGGTAACCTGCACTTGCTGGCGCGCCATGAGCGGGGTAATGCCAATGTGCAGCGTCGGGTCTCGGCGTCAATTGCCGCCGTCGAGCGCGGTGCCAAACTGTCCTCGCAATTGCTGGCGTTCGCCCGCCGCCAACCCTTGTCGCCCGCGGTCTTCACATTGCGGCAGATTTTCGATGGCCTGGCGGAGTTGTTGCTGCGTGCCCTGGGTGAAACCCTTCAGGTGCACATGACGGCACCCGAAGACTCCTGGAATGTGTTTGTCGATCGCAACCAACTGGAAAACGCCATTCTCAATCTGGCGATCAATGCCCGTGACGCCCTTCAAGGCGAGGGCAGGATTGACCTGTGCGCGGAAAACATTGTCCTCGATCGCACGTTTTGCGCCGGTAGGGGCATTGCCCCGGGGGACTATGTGCGGGTGTCCGTGACGGATACCGGCGTCGGCATGCCGCCGCAAGTGCTGGCCCAGGCGTTCGAGCCGTTCTTCACCACCAAGGCAGACGGGCAGGGCACCGGCTTGGGCTTGAGCATGGTGTTTGGCTTCGTCAAGCAGAGTGGCGGTCATATCGAAATCGCCAGTGACGTGGGGCGGGGGACCCGGGTGCAATTGTACTTTCCGCGTACCCTGCGCGCGGTAACCAGTGAAAGGCCGGGTCCCGATTTACCGCAACGGGGCGGGCACGAACGCATCCTGGTGGTCGAGGACAATGAGGCTGTGAGAGTGTCGGCGGTGGAGTTGCTGGGCGAGGAGGGTTATCAAGTCCTCACGGCCGCCAACGCAGACGTCGCCATGCAAATGTTGCTGGATGGGGTGACGGTGGACCTGATATTCACCGACGTGGTCATGCCCGGCCTGATCAAGAGTTCGGATCTGGCGGCCTGGGCCAAGGTGCAGGAGCCGCCGGTGGCGGTGCTGTTCACTTCGGGGCATACCCGCGACATCATCTCGCGCAATCACCAGCTTAGTCCGGATACCCATTTGCTCAGCAAACCCTACAGTGCTGAAGCGTTGACGCAAATGGTGCGGACAGTTCTTGGCGGCTGACACAAGTCCCTGTGGGCGAGCTAACGCTCGGCCTGTAGGAGCTGCCGAAGGCTGCGATCTTTTGATTTTGATTTTTGACAATGTAGAAGGGGGCGGAAGATCAAGATCAAAAGATCGCAGCCTGCGGCAGCTCCTACAGGGAAACACTCTCCCATCAGTACCATGGATGACGCAGTTATTTGCTCGGATGGGCGGCCTGGAGTTTTTTCGCCATTTTCAGGTGTTTTTCCAGCGTCGGCAGCATTTTTTGCGCAAAGCCCTTGAGCTCGGTGGCGCCTTTGACCCGGTCGTCCGTCACCGTATTGGCTTCTTTCTTGAACAGGTCGATGGTTTCTTCATGGGCCTTGACCTGGTTGTCGGCATAGGCCGCGTCGAAGGATTCGTCGCGCATGTCGAGGATTTTTTCCTTGGCTTGCTTGGTCAGCGTCGTGCTGTCCGGCACTTCGATGTCGAATTTTTTCGCCAGGGCGGCCAGGTCATGGTTGGCCTTGGAATGATCGGTAATCATCATGTTGGCGAATTTCTTGACGTCGGCCGATGCACTTTTTTCCAGGGCCAGCCGGCTGCTCTCGACTTCGGCGATGCCGCCGGCGGCCGCTTTGTCGACAAAGTCATTGGAAGTGGCAGCCAGGGCACTGCCCATGCAGCTGCTCATTGCGATAACCAGGGCCAGGTGACGTACGTTGAGTCTGTCCATTGGTGATTCTCCACACAGGTTTCCATAGGTGATCGAGTGATCGTTAACCGGTGGAGGCGACGGCGCAGACAAAGGTTTTATCGCAATTGCGACAGGACGACGAACGGGCACCGCTGGTCTGACAGGTGGTCGACAGAATGGGCCAACCGAGGCCATTCTGATAGTTGGTGAACGCAATCAGTCGGCGTTTGCTACCGATTAACAAACGGAGGTGTTCCATGCCGGTGCCCCATGACCTTTTTCAGGATCTGAGTTGCACAAAGGAAGAAATCCAGCAGAAACGCACCAAGGATCCGTTACTGGATTCACTGATCAACAAGTATTCCCAGGCTGATGCCGATGTGGTGAAAGCGGAGGAAGCCAAATCCAGCGATGATGCGGTGACGAAGCTCAAGGCGAAGCGCTTGGAGGTCAAGGACAAGATCGTCAAACAACTCCAGTTGCGGTCCTGATCCAGCGTGCCTGCCACCGACGATCGGTGACTGGAAAGTTGGAACGGCCACCAGAACCGGCACCTCGAATGCTCAGAGACCGATATTACGGCTCTCAACGAGGTGCCTCATGACCCAGCCCAAATATCCCAGTGAACAACAGGGTGGCTACGACCCGATACCCACTCATCCCGAACCGCTGAGCCCCGAACACACCACGGTCAATCCTGAGGAAGAACCGGGCATCGATGAATGGCCGGACGATGAAGGTGTCGACAACGATCCAGAATGAACACCGTCCCCTGTGGGAGCGAGCTTGCTCCGGGCGGCGTTCCGACGATAGCGGTGGGTCAGTCGATATAAATGCGGACTGGTCGGGCGCCATCGCGAGCAAGCTCGCTCCCACATTGGTGCTTGGTTGAACTCAACAGATCATTGCAACGCCTTGCTCAAAGGCAACCGCGCCATGTTCTGCGCCTTCAGTGAACCGAAATACAACCAGTCCCCATACTCGCGCACCGTGGTGATCGGAGAGTAGTTGTCGCTGCTGCCGTCCTGCAGATTGGCGATCACTTTGCCTTCAAGGTCCAGGCCCAGGGCGAACCCGCGCTTTTCCACGGGTTTGGGCAGGACAGTCATGGCTCGCACGATCATTTTGCGCACGAACGGATGCGCAGCCGTGCCATCGAGCAGGGCGTTTCGGGGGGCATACAATGCTACCCAGAACCTGTCGTGACCATTGAACGACAGGTTGTCCGGCAGGCCCGGCAGGTTGTCGATGAACAGGTCTTGAGTACCGGCCTTGGGGCCGCTGAGCCAATAGCGGCTGATGCGGTAGGCGCCGGTTTCATTGACCAGCACGTAGGCATCGTCCGGTCCCAGAGCCACGCCGTTGGCAAACTCCAGCTTGTCCAGCACAACCGCCGTTTTGCCGGTCTGGAAGTCGTAGCGCAGCAATCGACCGTCACCACCGTGTTCGAGCACGGCCTCACCGTCGTGGCCATAACCGAAGCGGCTCGAAGCGTCGCTGAAATAAGCGTAGTGACCGGGTTTGTCGATGACCACATCATCGGTAAAACCGAAGGGAACGCCGCCGGCCTCTGTGGTCAAGGCCACCAGGCGACCCTGGGCGTCGAGGGACAACAAACCCTTGACGGCATCGGCGATCACCAGCAGACCATTGGGATGCCGGGCCAGGCCCAATGGCCGGCCACCGGTGTCGGCCAGGACTTTGGTGGTCTTGCCATCCAGGCTGGTGCGGATCAGGCGCCCGTCGTGCAGGCCGGTGATGAGCGTGTCGTTTTCCAGCAGCAGGGCTTCCGGCCCGTCGATGTCGGCGGCACCGACGCGCTCCATGCCTTTTAGGCGCTGATTGTCGGCGTAGATGCCGCTGGAGAGGGACGGCGCGGGTTGTGGCGTCCAGGCCACCGGTCGCACCTTGGTCGGCATCAGCAGCAGGAAGGCGCCGATGACGACAATGACCAGCAGCAGGCATTTGAGGATTCTGCTCACGCGTTGACTCCGGTTGCCACCAGGTATTTCTGCGCCATCTCGCGCAATGCTTGCATCGACGCCACCGATTCCCGGTCGATGCGCCGCTTGAGCAACAACCGGTTGGCAATCCGCATCGCCAGACCGCTGAATCGGTATTCCAGGGTGCGGACGAAACGTGTGTCCTTACCCAGGGCTTCGCATTCGTAGGTCACCACCAGCGACAGCCCGTGGTCACCCTGGGCACGTGCGCTCCAGCGCTGGCCGGGCAGGTACTGCGCCACTTCCCAGCTCAAGTGTCCTTCACGGCCGCCGGCACGGATGTCTTCCTCGAAACGTGCGCCGGCCTGCAATGGACCTTTTGGCCCGTCGATATGCAGCGACGACGGGTGCCATTGCGGCCAAAGGGTCACGGTGCTGGCGTAGGCCAATACATCGATCGGGTGTCCGGCAATGACAATCTGATGCTGCATGCGGGTCATGGGCGTTCTCGTCGGGTTGAGCGGCGCAGGTTCCGGCTCCCAATAGAGGGTGCCGAACAGGTAGTCCATCAGCGGGAAAACGATGTTGAAATTGCGCTCCTGCATCCGTTCGCGGCGGTGGTGCAGTTCGTGAAGCCGGCGCATCTGGCGGATCCACGGCAGCCGTGTGAGCGGATTGTGCGACGGCAGATGCTCGCAGGCATGGAAGACTTCATAAGCCAGGTAGCCGAGGACAAGAACGCCGCCGACCAGTCCGGCGACGTTGCTATCGATGTGCTTGAGCAGCCACCAGAGGGGCAGGGCCACGGCGAGTGTGTGCAGTACGATCAGCCAGGCCGGAAACAGGATCACCCGCCAGTCGCGGGCGCTGTCGTAGGTCATGTGGCCAGGGGTGAAAAAACTGTGGTGGTCGCCGGCGTGACGGGCATAAAACAGCCGGGCGAAGCGCTTTTTATGGTGCCCCAGGTGGCGATGCACCACGTACACGCCGAGGTTGAACACAAGCAGCGTGACGGGTACCGCAAGCCATTCCCTTGGCTGTACCTGATGCACGTTGCTCCAGAAAGCGCTGATCGCCAGCGCCCCGAACAACAGGACAAAAGCGCCGTGAAGCCAAGGGTTGTAGAGCGGATGAATGGCGGCGCGGTAACGGCTGCGGAATCCTTCGGTGGTCTGCCTCACTGCAATCACCTGTCGTTATTGTTATCTCCTGCAGATTAGTCGATTCCGCTGTTTTGGCGGGGCGAACCTTGAGGACACAACGGCCATGATCCGGTGCAAACCGGTCTCAGGTCAGCGGGTCCCAGCGTTGCGACCAGTCTTCGTCGGAATCGATCACCTCGCGCAGCAGGTCGAAGGCGCGTTGCAGCGTCGGCGAGTCACGATCGCGGGAGTAGACCAGATAGGTCGGGTAACTGAATTCCGGAGCCTTGGGCACCCGTACCAGGGCGCCGCTATCGAGATAACTTTGCACGACACGGGTGCGGAAGTAACCACTGCCGCCGTTTTCTAGAAGGTACTGCAAGCCCAACGGGCCAAGATTGAAGCTCAGCGCAGCCTTGGCCTTTTCCGGCAGGGCGGCATCGTGCTGGCGCCGGAATTCGGCGCCCCAATCGATGTACACATAAGGATCGGGCCTGTCGGCCAGGCGCACGAGAATCAGTTTTTCTTCGAGCACCTGCTCGACCTGCAAACGCGGCCAATACTCGGGCTGATACACCAGCGCGGCATCCAGAACGCCCAACTCCAGTTGGCGCAGGAGGTTTTCGCCGTCATGGATTTCCATGCGCAGGGCGTGGCTGGGGATGTGCTTGCGGATTGCGCCGGCCCAGCCGAGCATCAGCGGGTTACACAGGCTTACCTCGCCACCGATGTGCAGCACATCGCGATAACCCTCGGGCAAGGGCAGATCACGCCGCGCGGCGTCCCAGGTTTGCACCAGTTGATTGGCGTACACCACGAACGCTTCACCGTTGGGCGTCAGGCGAGCGCCGGCACGGTTGCGCACGAACAGGGTACTGCCCAGTTGGCTCTCGAGTTTCTGCACCCTTGCGGTGATCGCGGTCTGGGTGACATGGAGCTTTTGCGCGGCGGCAGCCAGGCTGCCATGGCGGACGATTTCGAGGAAAGTGCGGGCGAGGTCGATGTCCATGGGGTGGCCGGTGTCGAAAGTGCGGACATTGTAAGATCACCACCGAACCTGTGGCGAGGGGGCAAAAACGACGAATCCCGCCACTAAGGGCGGGATTCGTTTGCAGCAGGCACGCTCCCGAAGGCCGGGAGCCAGGTGCTTACGACGGGAACAGCTCGGACAGTTTCATGGCCAGCATCATGTCGCCTTCAGCGCGCAGTTTGCCGCCCATGAACGCTTGCATGCCGTCAGTCGAACCGTCGACGATGCCTTCCAGGGTTTCGCCGTCCATCACCAGAGTCACCTGGGCGTCCGGGTTCTCGCCTTCCTGCAGCTCGCAAGTGCTGTTCTTGACGATCAGCGAGAAGTTCTTGGTGTCGTCGATGCGGAAACCAAAGACCAGGTCCAGACCGGCAGCAGCGGCTGGGTTGAACTTGGCTTTCATTGCTTGTACGGCGTCTGCTACGGAGGTCATGGTTCGATCCTTTCTTGGGTAATAAGAGCTGGGTGATTACAGCCAGGGTCACAATAGTCCGGACTCAGCGAAACGTGATGAGTTCCGGGGCCTTTAACAGTTGCAGGTGCGCATGACTGTTGAAGGAAGCCAGCGACACCTCGCGACCACGAAACTTCAGCTGGTTGAGCGAGGTGTTGACGATTTGCCAGTTCAATTCAAAGGCCTGCCGGGCAGGTATTTGCGTAATCAGATGGAGCAGGGCGGTGATGGTGCCGCCGGAAGTGAACACGGCGATTTTCTGGGTGTTGTCGGCCTGGTCGAGGATGCGATGCAAGCCGGCCCGCACCCGCTCGACAAACCCCAGCCAGCTTTCCAGGCCCGGTGTGTCGTAGGTACCGGCGAGCCAGCGTTCGATGATCAGGGCGAAGATGCGCTGGAACTCACCACGGTTTTGTGCGGCGTTGCGCAAGATGTTCAGCGCTTCGGGTTCGTCCGGCAACATGGCCGGCAACAGCGCGCGGATCACCGCGTCGGCGTCGAATTCGTTGAAGGCGGAGTCGGTTTCCAGCAGCGGCACCGGCAGGCCCACCGCGGCGAATTGTTCCAGCGCGCTGTTGGCCGTGTGCTGCTGGCGGCGCAGATCCCCTGCCAGGCAGCGGTCGAAGCTGATCCCGAGTTCGGCCAGGTGCCGGCCAAGGATTTCCGCCTGACGGATGCCGGTCGGCGACAGGACGTCGTAGTCGTCTGCACCGAAGGAGGCCTGGCCATGTCGAATCAAATAGATACTGCCCACGTCCGCGTCATCCCGGTACGTTGAAGGTTTGGCGAGGTTATGAGGATGACGGTGAGCTGTCAATGAAAAAACATACGCTTGTTTGAAATGCTCGTTACAGGCCCGTTGCCAGAGGTTTCACGGCTGGTCGCAAGGTCGGCGCATGGGTATGCTGGAGGTATCCCGCGCGCGTTCAAGCCGCGCATCGTTTGAGGAGTCCCCGTGGAGTTTTTTTCCGAGTACGCCATTTTTCTGGCCAAGACCGTGACCCTGGTGATCGCCATCCTGGTGGTCTTGGCCAGTTTTGCGGCCCTGCGCAGCAAGGGGCGGCGCAAGTCGTCCGGCCAGTTGCAGGTCAGCAAGCTGAATGATTTCTACAAAGGGCTGCGCGAACGCCTGGAGCAAACCTTGCTCGACAAGGACCAGCTCAAGGCCCTGCGCAAGACCCAGGCCAAGACCGACAAGAAGCAGAAGAAAAAAACCGAGGTAAAACCCCGGGTGTTCGTGCTCGATTTCAACGGCGATATCAAGGCTTCGGCCACCGAGAGCCTGCGCCACGAAATCACGGCCTTGCTGACCCTCGCCACCCCCAAGGACGAAGTGGTCCTGCGTCTGGAAAGCGGCGGCGGCATGGTTCACAGCTACGGCCTCGCTTCTTCGCAACTGGCGCGTATCCGCGAAGCCGGCGTGCCCCTGACCGTGTGCATCGACAAGGTTGCGGCCAGCGGTGGTTACATGATGGCGTGCATCGGCCAGAAGATCATCAGCGCACCGTTCGCGATCCTCGGCTCGATTGGCGTGGTGGCGCAGTTGCCCAACGTCAATCGCCTGCTGAAAAAGCACGACATCGATTTCGAAGTGCTGACCGCCGGTGAATACAAACGTACCCTGACCGTGTTTGGCGAAAACACCGAGAAGGGCCGGGAGAAGTTCCAGCAAGACCTGGACATCACCCATCAACTGTTCAAGAACTTCGTGTCGCGCTATCGCCCGCAACTGGCGATCGATGAAGTGGCCACGGGCGAAATCTGGCTGGGCGTCGCGGCGCTGGACAAGCACCTGGTCGACGAACTCAAGACCAGCGATGAATACCTCGCCGAGCGCGCCAGCAAGTCCGAGCTCTATCACTTGCATTACGCCGAACGCAAAAGCCTGCCGGAGCGCATCGGCATGGCCGCCAGCGGCTCGGTCGATCGCGTGCTGTTGAGTTGGTGGAGCCGTTTGACCCAGCAACGTTTCTGGTAACGGGCCAGAAAATATCGCCCAACATCCAGCCGGGGCATTTGCCCCGGTTTTTTATGGGGTGTTTTCACTGGTTTGGAGGGCACGTCATTTTCAGCGTGGGCACGGTCCCTTGTAGGAGCTGCCGCAGGCTGCGATCTTTTGATCTTGAAAGACAACATCAAAAGATCGCAGCCTGCGGCAGCTCCTACAGGGTTCATGCCGTTTCAGAACAGCTCGCTGAACGGGATAAACCGCGCAGCGTGATGCCCTCAAGCACTTCGGCATTTGTGCCTTCTTCAATTATCGGTAGGAGCTGGCTTGCCAGCGATGGTCGTTAACGATAACGCGTGTGAGCCGGATGAACGCGGCGCATAGGAGTCCATCGCCAGCAGGCTGGCTCCTACAGGTTCCCGGGAACCTTGTTTTGCCTGCGAACGCCTGCCCGATGTCTTCCACGGCGCGGCGAAATCTCTGTAGTCGGCAGGCGATCGTTCCTGCTTTCGGCAACGCGGCGGCTGGTTATGTTGGTGTTCCAAAAATAGTTGCCATGGAATGCACATGAATGACCTTCAGACACCGCTAAATCCCCAGCCTGCGCCTCTGCGCGAAACACTGCAGTCTGTGGTGAGCGCGGCTTTACCGCAGTCTCCCGAGCAGTTCGGTGCGCAGTTGATCAAGGAGAAATGGGGGCAAGACATCGACCCGCAAACCGCGCTGTTGGTCACCCTGGATTACCGCTACCGCGGGCACCCGCCGCAGGACGGCATCGAGCAAGGACAGGTGGCAAGTACCCAAACACTGGTCCAGGCGTTGCTGGAGAATTACCAGACAGTCGGCGACGGGCGCTTCGCCGAAAGCGCGTTTGGCTTGTACACACCACCCGATGTCGGCCCGTCCATTCGCATCGTGGAGCATGTCGATGAGTTCGCCGACCACGGCAATGGCAACCACCATACCTACGAAGGCATCTATCGCCAGACCACGCCCCAGGTGTATGGACCGGCAACGCAAATTGCCCTCAGGCCGGCGGCGTTCAAACAGTGGGTGTGGGAGCTGGATTTGCAAACCCGCTATCAGGCATACCTTGATCGCACCTGGCCCTCTGACAAGCGAATCGTCCAGGCGCAGCCTTACGACCTGAGAACCTCGGCCAAGGCCGCCTTTATCATGAGCGCCTGCCTGCAACACCAGGAGGGCAGTTTGAGTCAGGAAGGCCTGGCCCTGGCCATGCAGGCCGCCGGCTTGCCAGCGGGGCAGGCATGGAGTGCGCTGACCCTCGATCAGCTACAGGCGCCGACGCGTGTCAGCGCGCCGATCGAGGCCGGTCGGCTGACGATCTATCGCTACACGTCGGACGATATCTGGTGTTATCGCCACCGTCACAGCGGCCGGGTCCTGCTGAATATCCCGGGCAACTCCTCACCCTTGCACGAATTCACTGACTGGCGGCACCTGCGCCAATGGATCGTGGCCCAGGGCCGGGTGCCGGCCACACGCCAGGCGCTGCTCGCGCATTTTGCCGAGAACGATCGGGAAGACGGCACCTTCCATGCGGGCGTGTCGACCGCGTTGGAGGGCATGGCGGTTTACCCGAAGGAACACTGGCTGAAAAGGAGCGCCGGGCTCTTCAATGATGACGGTTTCTGGGACCCGCAGGATTACATCGATCTTGAGCGCGCTCCCTCCGGCACCGATCCGTTCGCGCAACTGGTGCTGACCATGAAGCAGGCCTCGATGGCCAGCGTCAAAACCATCCGTGACGATGCCCAGGTCAATCGCGACAACCTGAGCGCGGTGGTGGAGCCGCTGGTGCGCTGGATCAACCGGTTGGGGCCATTGGCATTGTTCATTCCGGGAGGCGAGGGCGTCCTGGTGCTGGCCGGCCTGATCGACGCCGGTTATGGCCTTGATCAGGCCATCAACGGCAAGACTCCAGAGCAGCGCTCAGAGGGCGTGACGCGCAGCGTGTTCGGCTTGCTCAATGCGCTCCCGCTGGTCGGGGCCGTGGTGGGACTCAAAGGCGAAGAAAAAATCGCCGGAATTCTGCACGAGCCCGGAGAGCCCGCGAGTGAGCCGCATCCCGGTACGCTGGCCAAGCCCGTAGCCGGATCGATTCCGGCGCCGGTGTCGACCCGCGTAGCGCTGTTGCGTGAGGTTTGCGCACCCCATGCGGCTTTCACTGATGAGGTACTGGGGCAGATCGCCCGGGTCAGCACGGTCGACGACGATATGCTGCGCCTGATGCAGGCAGGTCGCCCGCCAACGCCGCTGCTGGCCGATACCATCACCCGCTTCAAGCTCGATCAGGAACTCGAAGGTGTCACCGATGCGCAAGCGCGAGCCGGATTGTTCAACGCCCGCTATCAGGCGCTCCAGCACTCGGAGCGGGAATGGGTTCGCCTGTTTCAGCGCGAATACCCAGGATTGCCGAAAGGCGCCGTGGAGCAAATCCTCGACCGTTCGGGAGTCGACATCCATCGGCCCTTCGACGCTGACGAGGCGCTGCAATTGCTCAAGCGACTGGACAACAAATCGCGAGACTACCAACAGCATGTACGACTCAACCGGGCCTATGAAGGCTTGTACTTGCGTTCGGTCCGGAACCCCGAAACCGATGTCCTGGCACTGCACTCCTTGCAGCGCCTGCCCGACTGGCCGCAAGACCTGCGTATAGAGGTACTCGACGGGGCAATCAGTGGCCGTGTCCTCGACCGCTGCGGTCCGCTCGAATCCACGGATTGCCGGCGTTTGATCAAGGTCGGCGAGCGCTATCGATACACTGCGGTGGCGGCTAGCGACGGCGAGGGTTCGGATCTGTTTACCGCGCTGCTCGACCTCTTGTCCGTGGAGGAACGTACAGCGATGTCGCTTCACTCGCCGGATGCTGCCAGCGCGTTGCGGTTGCGCATTGGCGGTCATGCCTTGGCCCGTTCCGAGTTGATCCTTGGCCTGAATCGAATGGATTCGCGGTTGCCTTTCGAAGCCGGGGGATTGCGCGGTGGCGGCTTCCCGAACACGCCACAGGCCGCAGAGCTGTCCCATGGAGTCATGCGTCTGCAGGTCAAGGATCTGTATCCGGATTTCACCGATGCCCAGGCGGATGAATTGCTGTTTGAGGCGGGTGCCGGGGCTCAGGCACTGGTGGATCGCCTGATTGCGCAGATGCAGCAGTTGCATGCCGATCTGCGCCAGTGGATCGACCAGTCCGTGCTGGATGCCGATGACATGGACATCGATTTTCTGTCCGTTAGCGATGATGAAGCAGAGGGAATGACCCTGGGACAGGTGGCGGCGCACAATGTCCAACTGCTGCAAACCGTGATCGATTACGAGCGTGAAACTCGAACCGAGCTGGGCGATGAACTGATGAGCATCTGGCAAAAATGCCCGCCCCGGATCAATAGAGTGATGGCGGGTGAGGCGTTCTCCGGGTACAGACTGGACCTGGCTTTCGAGGACTACCATCGGTTGCCGACGATGAACGTACGCTTCAATGAGGTCGTCGAGTTATCGATGCAGGGCCTGCACCTGGTCGAGCGAGATAGCCTGAGCGCCTTTCTCGAAAGTTTTCCAAACTTGCGTTCCCTGAACCTGGAGCGTGTCGACCTGCGTCTACTCAACGCCGACGGCGTACTGGAAGGTGTGCTGCCTCAACCGATTCGGCAAATGACCCGTCTCACTACGCTGAACCTGAGCAGCACTTTGCTGCAGTTTCAGGAGAACACGGCTGCACAGTTTGGTGACCTGGTGAGCTTGCAAACGCTGGACCTGAGTGACAACCCTCTGACCGTCCCGCCCGTTGTCCTGGGGCTCAAGGAGTTGCGTGTATTGAACCTGAGAAACACCGGGATCAGCCGTTGCCCGGTGGGCATCGCCGATCAGCCGTACCTCACCTCGCTCGACTTGCGAGGCAACCGGATCAGCCGGGTTCCCCAATCGATAGTGAATCAGGCGGTCTCCCGGGACCGGGTGAAACTGTGGGGTAATCCGCTGACGGATGAAGACACCTTGCTGCGCCTGGTCGATCATCGCGAGCGTACCGGCATCAATCTGTGGCTGAGTGAACCGGGTGCCGATTACGGAAGTGCGACGCCCTGGCTGGAGGAGGGCGATGAAGGAATGCGCGAGGCACGGCAACAGATCTGGCAACGACTGGCCCTCAAGCCATCGGGCAGTGCATTGCTGCGGGTCATGGATGGATTGCGCCTGACGGCGGATTTCCAGGTCGGCTATCGGTCGCTGCAGGCGCGCGTGTGGCGCTTGCTGCACGAAGCGGATACGTCAGAAGAGTTGTGGGGCTGGTTGCGTCAGAGTGTCGATACGCGGGTTGGTGATGCGGAAAACCCGTTCAGGTTGTTCATGGTGCTGGAAGATCGAGTCCGGCTGTACCGTGACTGGGTGGCCATGGGGCGGCCGATTCCACTGGCGGATCATCCGGTGTTCTAGCGCGAAGGGTAAAACCCCTTGAACCCCGGGGTCGGGGTTCAAGGGGTGACGGTCAGCGGCGACGGAACAGCGGCAGCGGTTCGTCGGTCGCGGCCTGATAGGTCACCGAGAAGTCCTTGAGACCTTCCAGGGCTTCGTGCGGATCCTTGTCGGGGCGAATGGCGAACGCGTCGAAACCACAGCGATGCATGTAGAACAACTGGTCACGCAGCACGTCGCCAATGGCCCGCAATTCCCCCTTGAAGCCGTAGCGGTCACGCAGCAGGCGGGCGTTGGAGTAGTTGCGGCCATCGGTGAATGCCGGGAAGTTCAGGGCAATGACCTGGAACTGCGCGACGTCTTCACCGATTTCCTCGGCTTCTTCATCGGCGTCAAGCCAGATGCCCAGGCCACCATCGCGGGCCAGGAGCATACGGCTGTGTTCGCGCCACAACTGCAACGGGACGATGTAGTCGTCGCAGTTGGTGATTTCGTCGATGCTGAAGTCCTTGGGCAGCAGGTGCCAGGTCTCGTCGACGACCTCGTTGTTCTTAATGATTCGCTGCATAGACACGCTCCTTGAAGAGGTCGATACCAATACGCTGATAGGTGTCGATGAAGCGTTCGTCTTCGGTACGTTGTTCGATGTACACGTCGATCAGCTTTTCGATCACGTCAGGCATGGCTTCCTGGGCAAAGGACGGGCCGAGGATCTTGCCCAGGCTGGCGTCACGGCTGGCGCTGCCGCCGAGGGAAACCTGATAGAACTCTTCGCCTTTCTTGTCCACCCCGAGGATGCCGATGTGGCCCACGTGGTGGTGGCCGCAAGCGTTCATGCAACCGGAGATGTTCAGGTCCAGCTCGCCGATGTCGAACAGGTAGTCCAGGTCGTCGAAACGACGCTGGATCGATTCGGCGATCGGGATCGACTTGGCGTTGGCCAGGGAGCAGAAGTCGCCACCGGGGCAGCAGATGATGTCGGTCAGCAAGCCGATGTTTGGCGTGGCGAAGCCTTGCTCGCGCAGTTCGCCCCACAGGACGAACAGCTTGTCCTGCTCGACGTCGGCCAGAATGATGTTCTGCTCGTGGGAGGTGCGCAGTTGACCGAAGCTGTAACGCTCGGCCAGGTCGGCCACGGCGTCGAGCTGTTTGTCGGTGATGTCGCCCGGTGCAACGCCGGTAGGCTTGAGGGACAAGGTCACGGCCACGTAGCCCGGTTTCTTGTGGGCCAGGGTGTTGCGTGCGCGCCAGCGGGCGAAGCCCGGGTGCTGCAGGTCGAGATCGGCCAGGGCGGCGCACTGGTTGTCCAGCGCCTTGTAGTCCGGGTCGACGAAATGTTTGGCGACTCGCTGCACTTCGGCTTCGGTCAGCGTGGTCTGGCCACCGCGCAGGTGCTCCATTTCCGCGTCGACTTTCTGCGCGAAGACTTCAGGCGTCAGCGCTTTCACCAGAATCTTGATCCGCGCCTTGTACTTGTTGTCACGACGGCCATAGCGGTTGTAGACCCGCAGGATGGCGTCGAGGTAGCTCAACAGGTCTTGCCATGGCAGGAACTCGTTGATGAATGCCCCCACCACCGGCGTACGGCCCAGGCCACCACCGACCAGCACACGGAAGCCCAGTTCGCCAGCGGCGTTGTGCACCGGCTCAAGGCCGATGTCATGGACTTCGATGGCGGCGCGGTCGGAAGTCGAACCGTTGACGGCGATCTTGAACTTGCGCGGAAGGTAGGCGAATTCCGGGTGGAAAGTCGTCCACTGGCGCACGATCTCGCACCAAGGGCGCGGGTCGATCAGTTCGTCGGCGGCGACACCGGCAAACTGGTCGGTGGTGACGTTGCGCAGGCAGTTGCCGCTGGTCTGGATAGCGTGCATCTGCACGGTGGCCAGTTCAGCGAGAATGTCCGGAATGTCTTCCACGGCCGGCCAGTTGAACTGCACGTTCTGCCGGGTACTGATGTGGGCGTAGCCCTTGTCGTAGTCCCGGGCGATTTTGGCCATCATTCGCATTTGCCGCGAAGTCAGTTGGCCGTAAGGCACGGCGACTCGCAACATCGGTGCGAAACGCTGGATATAAAGGCCATTTTGCAGGCGCAGGGGGCGGAATTCTTCTTCGCTCAGCTCGCCTGCCAGATAGCGTCGGGTCTGATCACGGAACTGCTTGACGCGGTCCTCGATGATCCGCTGATCGTATTCGTCGTATACGTACATATAAGTCCTGTTCTCAGGCTTGGGCCGGTCGGAAACAGCGGCGTTTTTTGGCTGGCTGGCGTCCGATAAAACCTCGGCAATTCTGCGCGCACGGCCGCGCACTCCCTACGGAGCCGGGGCAAGATACCAGTTTGCAGTTATGCGTAAAAGTGATGTTTGAGCATATGTAAAGAACCAAATCGCCTAATGAGAATCGTTGTTGCAAAGACCCTGTTTGTGATGCGGGCAATCGTCGTCTTTACTCTGCTCGAGTCTTTATGCAATCACCGATAAAACCGACAAGAGGCGATGCAATGAGCAACCCAACCAAAGCACGGAAAAGCGATAGCACCGTAGATGCCTGGGCAATCTTGTTCCTGATCATTCTGGTCGTAGGGACGGCGGTTTTCTGGGTCAGCCACCAATAAACGACCCGTCCGGGCCCGGTTCCGACGATTGTCCGACAAAAACCGGAAAAATCGCCGTTCTACGGAAGTTCGCCGGCTATAATGCGCGGCGAATTTCCGGGGGCTCGGACGACCAATGTTGAAGTTTCTGTATGGCGTATTGCTGACGCTGGGTATGGTCGTGGGACCTTGTGCCCAAGCGGCGTCAGTGCTGTTCCTGAATCCGGGAACCCCAACGGAAGCGTTCTGGTCGAGTTACTCGCAGTTCATGCAGGCTGCGGCGACGGACCTGGGGATGGACTTGCGTGTCCAGTATTCCGACCGCGTCTCCGAAAACACCATTCGCCAGGCTCGTGAAGCCCTTCAGGGCGACCATCGTCCCGACTATCTGGTCTTCGTCAACGAACAATACATCGCCCCCGAGATCCTGCGACTGGCCAAAGGCAGCGGGGTGAAGCTGTTCATGGTCAACAACGCCCTGACGGCCGATCAGATGAAACTGATTGGCGCGCGGCCTGACAAGTATCCCGATCTGCTCGGCAGCCTGGTGCCCAATGACGAAGAGGGCGGCTACCTGATGCTCAAGGAACTGATCCGGCAGCACGGTCCGGTGGCCCCCGGCCAGACGATTGAACTGCTGGCCTTTTCCGGTTTGAAGATCACCCCGTCCGCGCAGTATCGCGAAAAAGGCCTGCGGCGCGCCTTGGCCGAGCACCCGGAGGTGCGTTTGCGCCAGTTGGTGTACGGCGGCTGGACCCGGCAACGCGCCTACGAGCAGGCCAGGCTGTTGTTCAAGCGCTACCCGCAGACGTCGCTGGTCTGGGCCGCGAACGACGAGATGGCGTTCGGTGTGATGCAGGCGTATGTCGAGGCCGGTGGAGAGCCAGGCAAAGGCGTACTGTTCGGCGCGATCAACAATTCACCCGCGGCGTTGCAGGCACTGCTGGACCGTCGCCTGAGCGTGTTGCTGGGCGGGCACTTCAGTCTGGGTGGCTGGGCGCTGGTGCAATTGCATGACTACGATGAAGGCGTGGACATCAGCCAGTACGGCGGGCGTGACCGCCAGATTCCGTT
>NZ_AKJO01000104.1:0-16368 GCF_000282295.1 Pseudomonas sp. GM33 | reverse complement strand
CAACCATAGAATCTCCCACAGTTGATTGCGGATGTTCACAGAAATTTGTGTGCGCAGGCGATCCCCTGTGGGAGCGAGCCTGCTCGCGATTGGGCCGCAAACACGCCGCATTCCTCAGCCAGTTTCTGATTAATCTTCCGACAACGTATCTCCTCTGCTGTGAATCGGTCGCGCATTCCATTTCTTCTCTCGATGCTGAAAGGCCCATAAACGTGGGCTTGTGACCCTGTTTGTCGAACAATTTCCACCCCCAGCGATGAAATGCAGTTGACGGTTGTATTTTAAGTTGTACGATGACCTACAACTTCGGCGCAGGCTGAACGGTTTTCTCACACAACGTCGCTATCCAGGGTGTTCGAATAATGAATCCACAAGAACTGAAGTCCATCCTCTCTTCCGGTCTGCTGTCTTTCCCGGTCACCGATTTCAATGCTCAGGGCGACTTCAATCGCGCGGGTTATATCAAGCGTCTCGAATGGCTGGCCCCATACGGCGCCTCGGCGCTGTTCGCCGCGGGCGGTACCGGTGAGTTCTTCTCTCTGGCGGCCAGCGAATATTCGGAAATCATCAAGACTGCGGTCGACACGTGCGCCACCAGCGTGCCAATCCTGGCCGGCGTGGGCGGTTCGACCCGCCAGGCCATCGAGTACGCACAGGAAGCCGAGCGTCTGGGTGCCAAGGGCCTGTTGCTGCTGCCGCACTACCTGACTGAAGCCAGCCAGGACGGCGTTGCCGCCCACGTTGAAGCCGTGTGCAAATCGGTCAACATCGGCGTGGTGGTCTACAACCGTAACGTCTGCCGCCTGACCGCGCCGCTGCTGGAACGCCTGGCCGAGCGCTGCCCGAACCTGATCGGCTACAAGGATGGCCTGGGTGATATCGAGTTGATGGTGTCGATCCGTCGTCGCCTCGGTGATCGCTTCAGCTACCTAGGTGGTCTGCCGACCGCCGAAGTCTACGCCGCGGCCTACAAGGCGCTGGGCGTGCCGGTCTACTCCTCGGCGGTGTTCAACTTCATCCCGAAAACCGCAATGGATTTCTACCACGCGATCGCTCGCGAAGATCACGCCACCGTCGGCAAGATCATCGACGACTTCTTCCTGCCGTACCTGGACATCCGTAACCGCAAGGCCGGTTATGCCGTGAGCATCGTCAAGGCCGGGGCAAAAATTGCCGGCTACGACGCGGGTCCTGTTCGTGCACCTCTGACCGATCTGACCGGCGAAGAGTATGAAATGCTCGCCGCGCTGATCGACAAGCAGGGTGCGCAGTAACACATCCGATTAAGTAAGGCCGCTGAGCAATCAGCGGTTTTTTGCGTGAGGAGATCTTAAAGTGGCAGATGCAAAGCGTTTCGATAACTACATCAACGGCGAGTGGGTTTCCGGCGGCGATTACTCGACCAACATCAACCCGTCCGAACTGACCGATGCCATCGGCGATTACGCCAAGGCTGACCTGGCCCAGGTCAACGCCGCCATCGACGCCGCCCGTGCCGCGTTCCCGGCGTGGTCCACTTCCGGCATCCAGACGCGCCACGATTCCCTGGATAAAGTCGGCACTGAAATCCTCGCCCGTCGCGAAGAACTCGGCACCCTGCTGGCCCGGGAAGAGGGCAAGACCCTGCCCGAAGCCATCGGCGAAGTGACCCGCGCCGGCAACATCTTCAAGTTCTTCGCCGGTGAATGCCTGCGTCTGTCCGGCGACTACCTGCCGTCCGTACGTCCGGGCGTCAACGTTGAAGTCACTCGCGAAGCCTTGGGCGTGGTCGGTCTGATCACCCCGTGGAACTTCCCGATCGCGATCCCGTCGTGGAAAATCGCCCCGGCCCTGGCCTACGGCAACTGCGTCGTGCTCAAACCGGCGGACCTGGTGCCGGGTTGCGCCTGGGCACTGGCGGAAATCATCTCCCGCGCCGGTTTCCCGGCCGGCGTGTTCAACCTGGTGATGGGCAGCGGTCGCGTAGTCGGTGAAGCGCTGGTTAACAGCCCGAAAGTCGATGGCATCAGCTTCACCGGATCGGTTGGTGTTGGTCGTCAGATCGCCGTCAACTGTGTATCGCGCCAGGCCAAGGTGCAGCTGGAAATGGGCGGCAAGAACCCGCAGATCATTCTCGACGATGCCGACCTCAAGCAAGCGGTCGAGCTGTCGGTGCAGAGCGCGTTCTACTCCACCGGCCAGCGTTGCACCGCATCCAGTCGCTTCATCGTCACCGCCGGGATTCACGACAAGTTCGTCGAAGCCATGGCCGAACGCATGAAGTCGATCAAGGTCGGCCACGCGTTGAAGGCTGGCACCGACATCGGTCCGGTGGTCTCGCAAGCGCAGCTTGAACAGGACATGAAGTACATCGACATCGGCCAGTCCGAAGGTGCACGTCTGGTCAGCGGCGGTGGTCTGGTTACCTGTGACACCGAGGGCTACTTCCTCGCGCCGACCCTGTTTGCCGACAGCGAAGCGTCGATGCGCATCAGCCGCGAAGAGATCTTCGGCCCGGTGGCCAACATCGTCCGCGTCGCCGATTACGAAGCCGCGCTGGCCATGGCCAACGACACCGAGTTCGGGCTGTCGGCGGGCATTGCCACCACCTCGCTGAAATATGCCAACCACTTCAAGCGCCACTCCCAGGCCGGGATGGTGATGGTCAACCTGCCGACCGCCGGTGTGGATTACCACGTTCCGTTCGGTGGGCGTAAAGGTTCATCCTATGGATCACGTGAGCAAGGTCGCTATGCGCAAGAGTTCTACACGGTCGTGAAAACCAGCTACATCGGTTCGTAAACGCAATACCCCTGTAGGAGCTGCCGCAGGCTGCGATCTTTTGATCTTGATTTTCGGCGGTCTCCAAGACGCCAAAGATCAAAAGATCGCAGCCTGCGGCAGCTCCTACAGGACACAAGCTTCACCCGCGCATAAAAATAATCAGTGGGAGTACATCAACATGCAATCGACCAAGCCGACTCACGTCCGCTATCTGATCCTGCTCATGCTGTTTCTGGTGACCACGATCAACTACGCCGACCGCGCGACCATCGCCATCGCCGGCTCGAGCCTGCAAAAAGACCTCGGCATCGACGCGGTCACCCTCGGTTATATCTTCTCCGCATTCGGTTGGGCCTACGTGGCCGGGCAAATCCCCGGTGGCTGGTTGCTGGACCGTTTCGGTTCGAAAAAAATCTATGCACTGAGCATCTTCACCTGGTCGCTGTTCACTGTCTTGCAGGGTTATGTCGGCGAATTCGGCATGTCCACCGCAGTGGTCGCGCTGTTCATGCTGCGCTTTCTGGTCGGCCTGGCCGAAGCGCCATCCTTCCCTGGCAACGCGCGCATCGTCGCCGCCTGGTTTCCGACCGCTGAACGCGGCACCGCCTCGGCGATCTTCAACTCGGCGCAATACTTTGCCACTGTGTTGTTCGCACCGCTGATGGGCTGGATCGTCTACAGCTTCGGCTGGCAGCACGTGTTCATCGTCATGGGCGTGATTGGCATCATCTTCTCCGGGATCTGGCTGAAAGTGATCTACAGCCCGCGCCAACACCCGATGATCAACGATGCCGAGTTCAAGCACATCGCCGACAACGGCGGCATGGTCGACATGGACCAGGACAAGGGCAAAGGCAAGAAGACCGACGGCCCGAAATGGGACTACATCCGTCAGTTGCTGACCAATCGCATGATGCTCGGCGTGTACCTGGGCCAGTACTGCATCAACGGCATCACTTACTTCTTCCTGACCTGGTTCCCGGTGTACCTGGTGCAGGAGCGTGGCATGACCATCCTCAAGGCCGGTTTCATCGCGTCCTTGCCGGCGATCTGCGGCTTCATCGGGGGCGTGCTCGGCGGGGTGATTTCCGATTACCTGTTGCGCAAAGGCCATTCCCTGACCTTCGCCCGCAAGGCACCGATCATTGCCGGCCTGCTGGTTTCCAGCAGCATCGTGGCATGCAACTACGTCGACGTAGAATGGATGGTCGTCGGCTTCATGGCCCTGGCGTTCTTCGGCAAAGGCGTTGGCGCACTGGGCTGGGCCGTGGTGTCCGATACTTCGCCCAAGCAGATCGCCGGTCTGAGCGGTGGCCTGTTCAACACCTTCGGTAACCTGGCTTCGATTACCACTCCGATCGTCATCGGCTACATCATCAGCTCCACCGGTTCATTCAAGTGGGCGCTGGTGTTCGTCGGTTGCAACGCGCTGGTCGCGGTGTTCAGCTACCTGGTGATCGTGGGTCCGATCAAGCGTGTGGTGCTCAAAGAGCCTCCCGCGAATGGTACTGAAGCCCCTGGCAAATTGTCTCAAGCGCATTCCTGAGGAGCGGCGTCATGCAGTTGATTGAACATTCCGATTCGCCGCGCTACATCCGTCTGCACGAGCGGGATAACGTAGTGATCGTGGTCAACGATCAGGGCGTACCGGCCGGTACCGAATTTGCGGACGGCCTGGTCACCGTGGACTTCGTGCCACAGAGCCACAAGGTCACCCTGGAAGACATTCCCGAGGGCGGCCAGGTGATTCGTTACGGCCAGGTCATTGGCTACGCCTTGCAGCCGATTCCCCGCGGTAGCTGGGTCAAGGAAGATCAACTGCGCATGCCGACCGCGCCACCGCTGGACAGCCTGCCGCTGTGCACCGACGTGCCCGCCGCGCAAGCACCGCTGGAAGGCTTCACCTTCGAGGGTTATCGCAACGCTGACGGCACCGTCGGCACGCGCAACATTCTCGGCATCACCACCACCGTGCAATGTGTGACCGGTGTGCTGGATCATGCGGTCAAGCGCATCAAGGCCGAGTTGCTGCCCAAGTACCCGCACGTCGATGACGTGGTCGCCCTGACCCACAGCTACGGCTGTGGCGTGGCGATCACCGCGACTGATGCGTACATCCCGATTCGCACAGTGCGCAACCTGGCACGCAACCCGAACCTGGGCGGCGAAGCGCTGGTGATCAGCCTGGGCTGCGAGAAATTGCAGGCCGGGCAGGTGATGCACGAGAACGACAGTTCGGTGGATTTGAGCGAGCCATGGCTGTACCGCTTGCAGGACGCCAGCCACGGTTTCACCGAGATGATCGAGCAGATCATGGAACTGGCCGAAACGCGCTTGAAGAAGCTCGATCAACGTCGCCGGGAAACCGTGCCGGCGTCCGAGCTGATTCTCGGCATGCAGTGTGGCGGCAGTGATGCGTTCTCCGGCATCACCGCCAACCCGGCGCTGGGTTATGCCTCGGACCTGTTGCTGCGGGCCGGTGCGACGGTGATGTTTTCCGAAGTCACCGAAGTGCGCGATGCCATTTACCTGCTGACCTCCCGCGCGGAAAACCAGGACGTCGCCCAGGAGCTGGTGCGGGAAATGGACTGGTACGACCGTTACCTGGCAAAGGGCGAAGCGGACCGCAGCGCCAACACCACGCCGGGCAACAAGAAGGGCGGGCTGTCGAACATTGTCGAGAAGTCCCTGGGCTCGATCGTCAAGTCCGGCAGCAGCGCGATCAATGGCGTGCTTGGCCCTGGCGAGCGTTTCAAGCGCAAAGGCCTGATCTTCTGCGCGACCCCGGCCAGCGATTTTGTCTGCGGGACGCTGCAACTGGCGGCGGGGATGAACCTGCATGTGTTCACTACTGGTCGCGGCACGCCTTACGGGCTGGCCATGGCACCGGTGGTGAAGGTGTCGACCCGGACCGAACTGGCGCAACGCTGGCCGGACCTGATCGACATAGACGCCGGGCGCATTGCTACAGGTCGCGCTTCCATTGAAGACCTCGGCTGGGAGTTGTTCCACTACTATCTGGACGTGGCGAGCGGCAAGAAGCAGACGTGGGCGGAGCAGCACAAGCTGCATAACGACATCACCTTGTTCAACCCGGCGCCGATCACGTAAGACCGCGTTATCGTTCTTCGCGAGCAAGCCCGCTCCCACAAGGATTGCGCTGAACCTGTGGGAGCGGGCTTGCTCGCGAAGGCGGTCGACCAGACACCGAAGGACTTGGTGGCTTATCATTAGCCCCCTAACGACGCCCACCCCAAGGTCCTCTCCGGCATGCTGGCAATTTTCCTCGAAACCCTGAACATCACCGCGCCGGTATTCGCCATGCTGTTTCTGGGTGTGCTGCTCAAGCGCATCGACTGGATCAACGACAACTTCATCCACACGGCGTCGTCCCTGGTGTTCAACGTCACCATGCCGGCGCTGCTGTTTCTGGGCATCCTGCATGCCGACCTGCACGCGGCGTTGCAACCGGCGTTGCTGATCTATTTCTCCCTCGCGACCCTGGTGGGCTTTGCCATCGCCTGGGGTTGGGCGATCTGGAAGTGTCCGCGGGAAGATCGGGGGATCTACACCCAAGGCGCCTTTCGCGGTAACAACGGGGTGATCGGCCTGGCGCTGGCGGCCAGCATGTACGGCGACTACGGGATTTCCCTCGGGGCGATCCTCGCGGCGCTGGTGATCCTGTTTTACAACACGCTCTCGACCATCGTCCTGGCGGTGTACAGCCCGGTGATCAAGTCCGATCCGTGGAGTGTCTGCAAAAGCGTGTTCAGCAATCCGCTGATCCTCAGTGTGATGGTGGCGGCGCCCTTCGCCTATTTCAAGATCGGCTTGCCAGGGTGGCTGGAGACCTCCGGCCAGTACCTGGCGCAAACCACCTTGCCGCTGGCGCTGATCTGCATTGGCGGCACCTTGTCCATGGCGGCGCTGCGCAAAAGCGGCAACATGGCGCTGAGTTCAAGCCTGGTGAAGATGATCGGCTTGCCGGTACTGGCGACGCTGGGCGCGTGGTTGTGGGGCTTTCGCGGCGCGGAATTGGGGATTCTGTTTCTGTACTTCGGCAGCCCGACCGCCGCTGCCAGTTTTGTGATGGCGCGGGCGGCCGAGGGCAATCATGAACTGGCGGCGGCGATTATCGTGATCACCACGCTGATGGCGGCGGTCACCACCAACGTCGGGATCTTTTTGTTGCAGTGGGGTGGGTGGATCTAACGTTGAGCTGCTTCGGCAATGGTTCTGCACGCAGGCTCGATGACTGGAGGTGCCTGGGTGGGATAGTCCGTGGGTATCACCTGCACGGGTATGGTCGCGACGAAGCCATCGGCAAAGGTTGCTTCGATAAACGTCGTTTTCCACCCGGTATCCGGTTTGTCGATGAATACTTGCGTATTGAGCAGAGCCGTCAGTCTGACGTCCTCGGGTTCGTAACGGATGCCGCAGGGATATCGAAAGTCCCGGGCAATCGGGTTTACCGCGGTCCATTGAACTACCCGCACCGGTGATTCAGAAAAGTGCAGCCCAAGTGATTGTGCTGCCAGGCCCGGACCCGGCCGCACTGAAATGGTCGGCAGAGGTTTGTCCTGTTGCCAACGATTGATGGCCGGAATCAGCGAGTTCTCGACGAATTGGTTGATACCGTAGTGGCTGGCATTGGGTGCCACTCGCAGGGCTTTGGGGCCGGGTAGCTGATCGTAAAAAAACCTGGAGTTATCTGGCAGGAAGAAGTCGTCGCTGCTGGCGTTGACGATGTATTTCGGTATCGCCAAACGTTCGGCATAGCCCGTATTCAGGTATTTCAGCGGATCTTCGATTTTCATTAATCGGGCGAAGTTTTCAGTCTTGATCTGTTGGGTGATGCCCTCGTGATGGTAGTCAAAGAACGCCAGTGGCCAGTTCTTGCCATAGCTTTGATAGGTATGCTCAAGCACGTTATCCATGCCCAGCACGTCGATGACAAATGGCACGATGGCTTTGACCCGGTCATCGGCAATGGCCGCCAGCCAGACGGTCCAGCCACGTTTTGATGCGCCGCTGGCAATGAAACGCTCTATCCCCCAGGGCTGCAGTTCCTTTTGCGCGAGGTCCATGGCCTTGACCATCGACACCACCATCGGCAGGCGCACCGACATGTACGGGCGCTGGAGCGGGGCGTCGAGAAAGAGTTTCCAGCTGTGGGCGACGCTGGCATCTTCCGTGCGCGCTATGCCGTCATCGGCATAGGTCAGGTACTGGTTCGGGACGTTGCTGACTGAAATGACAATCGTGCGTGTTCTACGCGCCACTTCAAGGGCCATGGCTTCGGTAAAGTCCGTCGGCTCGTCGGCGTTATCTGGCCCGGCGTTGGGGGTTCCGTTGTTGGCCACCAGCAGCGACTGGCCGTGCAGGGCGTTGTCCGGGATGTAGATGTCCACAGTGTGTTTCCACTGGGTGGGGCTAACCAGTCCTTGTGGCGACCATTGTTGGGAGGACAGGTCGAAACTGCGCTTTTCCACACCGGGAAATGGCGTATTGCCTTTGACTGAGTAAACCAGTGGGTTGGCGTCTTCGGCTTTCTTGTAGCAAGCAAGTACTTCGCTGAAGTCTGGGGTGCTGGCGTCGAAACACGCTTGGGTTGAGGCCTGTATCGAACTGCTGACGAGCAGGCTGGATAACATCAATTTTGACAATGCGAACCTGGCGTTCAATCCCATGGGAACCTTCCTTGTGATACGGGGAAAGGTTCTGATCCTGAGTACAGCGAAGCTGCACCGACTGTTCCCCGGCAGGTTTTTTGTCGGCGCAGTGTGTCGAAAAGAGGCGTGCGGGAACAGGTTTGGCAGGGGGGCTTTTATTGTCGAAATATGTGGTTGAACCGTTCAACCACAAGCGTTGCCGAGTGAGGTGATCACTCCGGCTTCTGATAGCTGTCGATCACTTCCTGCGCCGCCCTGAACGCATCGATCGCCGCCGGCACGCCGGCATATACCGCGCAATGCAGCAACGCCTCGCGAATTTCCTCCACGGTGCAGCCGTTGTTCAAGGCCCCGCGCACGTGACCTTTCAATTCCTGCGGGCACTTGAGCGCGGTCAGGGCGGCGAGGGTGATCAGGCTGCGGGTTTTCAGCGGTAGGCCTTCGCGATTCCACACGCCGCCCCAGGCGTGTTCATTGACAAAGTCCTGCAGCGGCTGGGTGAACTCGGTGGCGTTGCCCAGTGCGCGGTCGACGAAGGCGTCGCCCATTACTTGGCGACGAACTTCAACGCCGGTTTTCTTATTCTCGGTCATGGGACTTCCTTCTTATGGTGTTGGCGATGCCAGGCGCGTAGCGACGTGAACAGCAAGAACGCCACCAGCGCCGGCAGGACGAAAAACAGCATCAGGTGTTCCAGCTTGCCGGCCAGTGGCATGCCGGTGGTGAACGACACCACGTGCAGCCCGTACGCCAGGTACAAACCCAGAAACAGCAGGCCTTCGGCGCGGGTCACCCGGTAACCGGAGTAGAACACCGGCAGGCACAGCGCCGCGACGCCGAGCATCACCGGCAGGTCGAAATCCAGGGCATTGGGCGACACCGACAGTGGCGATGGCGCCACCAGGGCAGTAAAGCCGAGCACGCCCAGGAGGTTGAACAGGTTGCTGCCAATCACGTTGCCCACGGCAATATCACGTTCGCCGCGCATCGCCGCGATCAACGAAGTGGCGAGCTCAGGCAGTGAGGTGCTGACGGCGACGATGGTCAGGCCGATGATCCGCTCCGACAACCCGAGATCGGTGGCGACTGCAACCGCGGCGCCCAGCAACAAGTGCCCGGCGTACACCAGCATCGCCAGCCCGGCGACGATCATCAGCAGGCTGCTCAGCCATGGCGCTTGCGCATGATGGTCATGGCTCGATACCGGGCGCGCCGAATGCCGTGACTGGCGCAGCAGCAAGCCCAGGTAAATCGCCAGTGCCGTCAGCAGCATCACGCCGTCGACACGGGTCAGTTCTTCATTCCAGGCGAGTACGAACACCAGCAGGCTGGCACCGATCATCAGTGGAATATCCAGGCGCACCAATTGCCGGGAAACCCGCAAAGGAATGATCAGGGCGGACAGCCCTAGGGTGACGAGGATGTTGAAGATGCTGCTGCCGATCACACTGCCGACGGCAATGTCGGCATTGTGCGCCAGGGTCGCCTGCAGGCTGACCGCCATTTGCGGTGCGCTGCTGCCGAGGGCGACGATGGTCAGGCCGATGATCAGCGGGCGTATGTGCAACCGTGCGGCAATGCGTACGGCGGCGCGCACCATCAATTCGGCGCCGACAATCAGCAGGAACAATCCGCTGAGCAATTCGATCACGCTGATCAGGGGTAAGTCGGCTAGTCCGAAAATGGTCGGGGCTCCATCGGTCAGTCGTCGAGGGCTTGCACGCGAACCCGCGCGGTGCCGCTGCGCAGCATGCCCAGGCGCTCGGCGGCTTCCTGGGACAGGTCGATCAGGCGACCGCGGGTGTGCGGCCCGCGATCGTTGATGCGTACCACGCAGGACTTGTCGTTATTCAGGTTGGTGACCTTCACCCGCGTACCGAAGGGTAGCTGGCGATGGGCGGCGGTCATGGAATTCTTGTCGAAACGCTCGCCGCTGGCGGTGCGTTTGCCTTGGTGTTTGGAACCGTAGTACGACGCCACGCCGGTTTTGTCGTAGCCGTGCGGGTCGACGGTGTCGGTGCTGGCGCAACCGGCGAGGAGCGAGAGGAGGGCGCAAAGCCCAAGTAGACGCTTCATTTGAAAGCTTCCGAAAACAAATGTGGGAGCGGGCTTGCTCGCGAATGCATTCTGACAGTCAACTTTGAGTTGAGTGCCGAACCGCATTCGTCAGAACGCCGCCCGGAGCAAGCCCGCTCCCACAGGAGAATGGAGCCAGTGAGTCGGGCTGGCTCCATTCTCATCAGCCTTCGAGCTTGCTTTTCAGCAGTTCGTTGACCTGTTGCGGGTTAGCCTTGCCTTTGGAAGCTTTCATGGCCTGGCCGACGAAGAAGCCGAACATCTTGCCGCGCTTGGCTTCGTCTGCCGCGCGGTATTGTTCGACCTGCTCGGCGTTGGCTGCGAGCATTTCGTCCAGCACTGCCGAGATCGCGCCAGTGTCGGTCACTTGCTTGAGGCCGCGCTTGTCGATGATCTCGTCCGCGCTGCCTTCGCCGTTGGCCATCGCTTCGAACACGACCTTGGCGATTTTGCCTGAGATGGTGTTGTCCTTGATGCGCAGTAGCATGCCGCCCAGAAGCTCGGCGGAAACCGGCGACTGTTCGATGTCCAGGCCTTGCTTGTTGAGCAGGCTGCCCAACTCGACCATCACCCAGTTCGCCGCCAGCTTGGCGTCGCCGCTGATGCTCGCGACCTGCTCGAAGTAGTCCGCCTGCTCGCGGCTGGTGGCCAGCACGTTGGCGTCGTACGCCGACAGACCGAACTGCGTCTGGAAGCGCTCGCGCTTCTGCGGCGGCAATTCCGGCAGGGTGGCGCGCACGTCGTCGAGGAAGGTGTTTTCGATCACGACTGGCAGCAGGTCCGGATCAGGGAAGTAACGGTAGTCGTTGGCTTCCTCTTTGCTGCGCATCGGACGGGTTTCGTCCTTGTTCGGATCGTACAGGCGGGTCTGCTGGATCACCTTGCCACCGTCTTCGATCAGCTCGATCTGACGCTGGATTTCGCTGTTGATCGCTTTTTCGATGAAACGGAACGAGTTGACGTTCTTGATCTCGCAGCGAGTACCGAACTCGACCTGGCCTTTCGGACGGATCGATACGTTGCAGTCGCAACGCAGCGAGCCTTCGGCCATGTTGCCGTCGCAAATCCCTAAGTAGCGCACCAGCGCGTGGATCGCCTTGACGTAAGCCACGGCTTCCTTGGCGCTGCGCATGTCCGGTTCGGAAACGATTTCCAGCAACGGCGTACCGGCACGGTTCAGGTCGATGCCGCTGGCGCCGCTGAATTCTTCGTGCAGGCTTTTGCCGGCGTCTTCTTCAAGGTGCGCGCGGGTGATGCCGACACGTTTGACCGTGCCGTCTTCCAGGGCGATGTCCAGGTGGCCCTTGCCGACGATCGGCAATTCCATCTGGCTGATCTGGTAGCCCTTGGGCAGGTCCGGATAGAAGTAGTTTTTACGGGCGAACACGTTGTGCTGGCCGATCTCGGCGTCAATCGCCAGACCGAACATCACCGCCATGCGCACCGCTTCCTGGTTCAGCACCGGCAGTACGCCGGGCATGCCCAGGTCTACCAGGCTGGCCTGGGTGTTCGGCTCGGAACCGAACGTGGTGGAACTACCGGAAAAGATTTTCGACCGGGTGGTGAGCTGGGTGTGAATCTCCAGCCCGATCACGACTTCCCATTGCATGTGTGTCTCCTCAGAAGCCGGTTGGGGTGCGGGTGTGCCAGTCAGTGTTGAGCTGATACTGGTGGGCAACGTTCAACAGGCGACCTTCCTGGAAATACGGGGCGAGCAGTTGCACGCCAACCGGCAGGCCGTCGACAAAACCGGCCGGCATCGACAGGCCCGGCAGGCCGGCGAGGTTGGCGGTGATGGTGTAGACGTCTTCCAGGTACGCAGCGACCGGGTCGCTGTTCTTGGCGCCGAGCTTCCAGGCCGGGTTCGGCGTGGTCGGGCCGAGGATGATGTCGACCTCATTAAAGGCCGCCATGAAGTCGTTCTTGATCAAGCGACGGATCTTCTGCGCCTTGAGGTAGTAGGCATCGTAGTAACCGGCGGACAGCGCGTAGGCACCGACCATGATCCGGCGCTGCACTTCCGCGCCGAAACCTTCGCCACGGGAGCGCTTGTACAAATCTTCCAGGTTTTTCGGGTCTTCGCAGCGATAGCCGAAGCGTACGCCGTCGAAACGCGACAGGTTGGAAGAGGCTTCCGCCGGGGCGATCACGTAGTACGCAGGAATCGCGTGCTGCATGTTCGGCAGGCTGATTTCCTTGATCACGGCGCCGAGCTTTTCCAGCTCCTTGATGCTGTTGTGGATCAGTTCGGCAATGCGCGGGTCGAGACCGGCGCTGAAGTATTCCTTCGGCACACCGATGCGCAGGCCTTGCAGCGAGCCGTTGAGGCTGGCGCTGTAGTCCGGCACGGGTTCATCAATGCTGGTGGAGTCGTTCGGATCGAAGCCGGCCATACCTTGCAACAAAATCGCGCAGTCTTCGGCCGTGCGCGCCAACGGGCCGCCCTGATCGAGGCTGGAGGCGTAGGCGATCATGCCCCAGCGCGAAACGCGACCGTACGTCGGTTTCAGGCCGGTGAGGTTGGTCAGGGCCGCCGGCTGACGGATCGAACCGCCGGTGTCGGTGCCGGTGGCTGCCGGCAACAGACGAGCGGCCACCGCCGCCGCCGAACCACCGGACGAACCGCCCGGCACGTGTTCCAGGTTCCACGGGTTTTTCACCGCGCCGTAGTAGCTCGACTCGTTGGCCGAACCCATGGCGAATTCGTCCATGTTGGTCTTGCCCAGGGTCACGGCCCCGGCGGCAGCCAGCTTGGCGACGACAGTGGCGTCGTACGGTGCTTTAAAGTTGTCGAGCATCTTCGAGCCGCAACTGGTGCGAATGCCCTGGGTGCAGAACAGGTCCTTGTGGGCGATCGGCGCGCCGAGCAGGGCGCCGCTCTCACCATTGGCCCGGCGGGCGTCAGCGGCTTTCGCCTGCGTCAGCGCCAGGTCTTCGGTGAGGCTGATGAAACTGTTGAGCTGTGGATCGAGCTGGGCGATGCGCGCCAGCAGGACTTTGGTCAGCTCTTCGGAGGAAAACTTTTTATCGGCGAGTCCGCGGGCGATCTCGGCCAGAGTCAATTGATGCATTGCAGGCTCTTTCCCTTTAGTCGATGACTTTCGGAACCAGGTACAGGCCGTTTTCGACCGCTGGTGCGATGGACTGGTAGGCCTCGCGGTTATTGGTCTCGGTCACGACGTCCGCGCGCAGGCGCTGGCTGGCTTCCAGCGGGTGGGCCAGCGGTTCGATACCGTCGGTATTGACCGCCTGCATTTCGTCGACCAGCCCGAGAATGCTGTTGAGGGCCGAAGTGATGTGTGGAAGATCGGCATCATTGAGGCCCAGACAGGCCAGATGAGCGATTTTTTCCACGTCGGAGCGTTCAAGCGCCATTGGGATTCTCCAGTGGAAAACAAAACGGACGGCGTCCGTGTGTTAGATTGTCGGAACACTACCGCACTTCTACGGTCATAAGGCCGCGATTGTGGGGCTTGGTGCACAGAAAAGCGGCCAATTTAACATATTGGCGCCTTGCCCAAAATCCCTGTCGTTGTTAGAGTTTGCCGCACTTTTTTACCCACGCGTTGCCTAGGGTCCCTTTCCCATGTTCAAGAAACTGCGTGGCATGTTTTCCAGCGATCTTTCCATTGACCTGGGCACTGCCAACACCCTTATTTACGTGCGCGAGCGCGGTATCGTCCTGAATGAGCCCTCCGTTGTGGCCATTCGGACACACGGTAACCAGAAAAGTGTCGTTGCTGTCGGCACCGAAGCCAAGCGCATGCTCGGCCGTACTCCGGGCAACATTGCTGCCATTCGTCCGATGAAGGACGGTGTGATCGCCGACTTCAGCGTGTGCGAAAAAATGCTGCAGTATTTTATCAACAAGGTTCACGAAAACAGCTTTCTGCAGCCTAGCCCGCGCGTGTTGATCTGCGTTCCATGCAAATCCACCCAGGTTGAGCGTCGCGCCATTCGTGAATCGGCCCTCGGTGCCGGTGCCCGTGAAGTGTTCCTGATCGAAGAGCCAATGGCGGCTGCGATCGGTGCCGGCCTGCCGGTTGAAGAAGCCCGCGGTTCGATGGTCGTGGATATCGGTGGCGGTACCACCGAAATCGCGCTGATCTCCCTGAACGGTGTGGTTTACGCCGAATCCGTCCGTGTTGGCGGCGACCGCTTCGACGAAGCGATCATCACCTACGTGCGTCGCAACTACGGCAGCCTGATCGGTGAGTCCACCGCCGAGCGCATCAAGCAGGAAATCGGCACGGCCTACCCGGGCGGCGAAGTTCGCGAAGTCGACGTTCGTGGCCGTAACCTGGCCGAAGGCGTTCCACGCGCATTCACCCTGAACTCCAATGAAGTGCTGGAAGCTCTGCAAGAGTCCCTGGCAACCATCGTTCAGGCCGTGAAAAGCGCCCTGGAGCAATCGCCTCCGGAACTGGCTTCCGATATCGCCGAGCGCGGCCTGGTGCTGACCGGTGGTGGTGCCTTGCTGCGTGACCTGGACAAGTTGCTGGCCCAGGAAACCGGTCTGCCGGTGATCGTTGCCGAAGACCCGCTGACCTGCGTTGCTCGCGGCGGTGGCCGTGCGTTGGAAATGATGGATAAACACACCATGGACCTGCTTTCCAGCGAATAAGTCGCCGGATCGCTTCTATGCTGTTGAGCGCGCAGGCGGCACTTTGCAGTGCTGCCTGTTCGCGTTTATCTTCTGTCAGTCTGCATCCAGGCCGGATTGCTGCCGTATGAATAAACAGAACATTTGCCTGGGAGGAGCGGCTTATTAAACCGCTTTTCACCAAGGGCCCTTCACTGGGCGTGCGCCTGTTGGTGCTGGTCGTGCTATCGGTCGCGCTGATGGTGGTCGATGCCCGTTTCAGTCTGCTCAAGCCTGCACGCAGCCAGATGTCGCTGGTGCTGATGGACGCCTACTGGATCACCGACCTGCCCGGACGACTCTGGGAAGGCGTTGCCAGTCAGTTTGGCAGCCGGACCGAACTCGTCGCCGAAAACGAAAAACTCAAGACCGAGAACCTGCTGTTGCAGGGGCGCATGCAGAAGCTTGCCGCCCTGACCGAGCAGAACGTTCGGCTGCGCGAGTTGCTCAACTCTTCGGCACTGGTCAACGAGAAGGTCGAAGTGGCCGAGTTGATCGGCATGGACCCCAACCCCTTCACCCATCGCATCATCATCAATAAAGGTGAGCGCGACGGCGTGGTCCTCGGTCAGCCGGTGCTCGATGCCCGTGGCCTGATGGGCCAGGTGGTCGAGTTGATGCCCTACACCTCCCGCGTCCTGTTGCTGACCGACACCACCCACAGCATTCCGGTGCAGGTGAACCGTAACGGTTTGCGGGCGATCGCCAGCGGCACCGGCAACCCGGAGCGCCTCGAGTTGCGGCATGTGGCCGATACCGCCGACATCAAGGAAGGCGACTTGCTGGTCAGCTCTGGTCTCGGCCAACGTTTCCCGGCCGGTTATCCGGTGGCGACGGTCAAGGAAGTGATTCACGACTCCGGTCAGCCGTTTGCCATTGTCCGCGCCATTCCGACCGCCGCCTTGAACCGCAGCCGCTACCTGCTGCTGGTGTTCAGCGACACCCGTACCCCGGAAGAACGCGCCAACGCTGCCGCCCAGGCCCAGGAAAGCCTGGATGCACAGGGCGGTGGGCCGACCATTCCGGCGACGGTTCCGAAACTGGTCAGCCCCGCGGTCCCTGCCGCACCGGCCGCCGCACCGGCGATACCTGCCACGGCGGCGCCTGCGGCCACCGCACCCGTCAAGCCAGCCACCACGCCCGCCAAGCCTGCGGCCACACATCCTGCGGCGGCTAAACCGCCGGCGGCGCAACCCGCTGCCGCGAAGCCTGCCG
>NZ_AKJO01000103.1:0-66851 GCF_000282295.1 Pseudomonas sp. GM33 | reverse complement strand
CAGGCTCGCTCCTACAGGGGGCCGTCCGCACGTCATGTGAATGCTGCCTGCACGCGTGCAGGCATTCCCTCCAGCCGCCAGCCGTGTAGAATCGCGAACATTCATCGCCAGTCATCCCCGGCGGGTTTATGAGCTCAAGCTGAAGCGCGCGGCGATCCCGCAAAGTTATCGGCAACTTCCGGACACGCGGCCATTTCTGAGTGTTCCAGACGTCAATAGAAGCTCACTTCCCTTTTGATACCTGATTAGCCGCCCGGAGTGCTTCATGCCTGATTACCGCTCGAAAACATCCACCCACGGCCGCAACATGGCCGGCGCTCGCGCACTGTGGCGCGCCACGGGGATGAAAGATGACGACTTCAAGAAGCCGATCATCGCCATTGCCAACTCGTTCACCCAGTTCGTACCGGGCCACGTGCACCTCAAGGACCTGGGGCAACTGGTCGCCCGCGAGATCGAACGCGCTGGCGGCGTGGCCAAGGAATTCAACACCATCGCTGTCGATGACGGCATCGCCATGGGCCACGACGGCATGCTGTATTCGCTGCCGAGCCGCGAGATCATCGCCGACTCCGTCGAGTACATGGTCAACGCCCACTGCGCCGACGCCATCGTGTGCATTTCCAACTGCGACAAGATCACCCCTGGCATGCTGATGGCGTCCCTGCGCCTGAACATCCCGGTGATCTTCGTCTCCGGCGGCCCGATGGAGGCCGGCAAGACCAAACTCGCCTCCCACGGCCTCGACCTGGTCGACGCCATGGTGATCGCCGCCGACTCCAGCGCTTCTGACGAGAAAGTCGCTGAGTACGAGCGCAGCGCCTGCCCGACCTGCGGTTCGTGCTCCGGCATGTTCACCGCCAACTCGATGAACTGCCTGGTTGAAGCGCTGGGCCTGGCCTTGCCGGGCAACGGTTCGACCCTGGCCACCCACAGCGACCGCGAGCAGCTGTTCCTGCAGGCTGGCCGCACCATCGTCGAGCTGTGCAAGCGTTACTACGGCGAGAACGACGAGTCGGTGTTGCCGCGTAACATCGCCAACTTCCAGGCCTTCGAAAACGCCATGACCCTGGACATCGCCATGGGCGGCTCCACCAACACCATCCTGCACTTGCTGGCCGCCGCCCAGGAAGCCGAGATCGATTTCGACCTGCGCGACATCGACCGTCTGTCCCGTCACGTGCCGCAACTGTGCAAGGTCGCGCCGAACATCCAGAAGTACCACATGGAAGACGTGCACCGCGCCGGCGGGATCTTCAGCATCCTCGGTTCGCTGGCCCGTGGCGGCCTGCTGCACACGCAGTTGCCGACCGTGCACAGCCGCAGCATGGAAGAAGCCATCGCCAAGTGGGACATCACCCAGACCAACGACGAAGCCGTGCATCACTTCTTCAAGGCCGGTCCGGCGGGCATCCCGACGCAAACCGCGTTCAGCCAGTCGACCCGTTGGGAAACCCTGGACGACGACCGTGAAAACGGCTGCATCCGCAGTGTCGAGCACGCTTACTCGAAAGAAGGCGGCCTCGCCGTGCTTTACGGCAACATCGCCCTGGACGGCTGCGTGGTGAAAACCGCTGGCGTCGACGAGTCGATCCATGTCTTCGAAGGCAACGCGAAGATCTTCGAAAGCCAGGACAGTGCCGTACGCGGCATCCTCGCCGACGAAGTGAAGGAAGGCGACATCGTCATCATTCGCTACGAAGGTCCGAAAGGCGGCCCGGGCATGCAGGAAATGCTCTACCCGACCTCGTACCTGAAATCCAAAGGCCTGGGCAAAGCCTGCGCCCTGCTCACCGACGGCCGTTTCTCCGGCGGCACCTCGGGCCTGTCCATCGGCCACGCTTCGCCTGAAGCGGCTGCCGGCGGCGCAATCGGCCTGGTGCAGGACGGCGACAAGGTGCTGATCGATATTCCGAACCGCTCGATCAACCTGTTGGTCAGCGACGAAGAACTGGCCGCGCGCCGGGTCGAGCAGGACAAGAAAGGCTGGAAACCGGTGGAAGTGCGTCCACGTAAAGTGACCACCGCACTGAAAGCCTACGCCCTGCTGGCCACCAGTGCCGACAAGGGTGCCGTGCGTAACAAGGCGATGCTTGACGGGCTTTGATGCTTAATCGCTGAACAAAAAATACCCCGCCAAGTGCGGGGTATTTTGTTTCCACAGATCCCCTGTAGGAGCTGCCGCAGGCTGCGATCTTTTGATCTTGTTTTTTAAAATCAAAGTCAAAAGATCGCAGCCTTCGGCAGCTCCTACAGGGGGCCGGGGTTATTCCTGCGGGTCGAGGTTATCCAGCGCCTGGTTCACCGCCAGTTCGCCCAGCATGATGACCTGCGCGATCCCCAGCATCGTGCTGCGTTGAGAGCCTTCCAGCAGTCCGGCGAAGTCGCTGGCCATGACATTGGCCGAGGCAAGGGATTCGCAGGCGTGGGCCAACAGGGTTTCGGTGTCGAGGCCGGGCGCGATCACGAATGTTCGGCTGGGTTTACGCGGGGTGGAATTGATGCGGGTGGACAGGTTGTCGGTATTTGGGGGATCGGGGGTAATTTTGAGCATAGATAAAACTCCTTACACCATAAGACAAGGAGCCATCACCCTCGCTACCAAACGAATAGGTGGCGGCCATGCGCAGGTTGGTAGACCGGGGTGTAAGGAAACCGGCGCGCCCGAAAGCGCCCTGTGCATGACCACCATAAAAAGCAGAGACGCAAGAACGTCTGCAAATCATGAGGCGTTGCACCCTACACAGCCGGGCTACCAAACCCGATCACTGATGTTCAGTGACAGGTAGACGGTAGAGGCCGGGGGTAAGGCGCACAAGCCGGCGGATTCTGGCGTAGTCGTAGTCCCTTACGCAAGATTGCGTAGGTTGCGACTGTCAGGAGATGTCGTTCAAGCAGAGTCTTTCATTGCACCGACTGGCCTCATCGCGAGCAAGCTCGCTCCCACAGGGGATCTTCGGTGTTCACACAGTCTGTGTTTCACCCGAGATCTTTGTGGGAGCGAGCTTGCTCGCGATGGAGGCGACTCGGTCTTATTGAATCTCTTCAGGCTTCACGACCACCCAGTTCTTGTCGGCAGTCACCGTCAAACCTTCCTTGGCCTGGGCTGCGGCGTTCTTGGCCATCATGCCCTGGATCTGGGTCATGTATTTGTCCTTGCGGTTGACCCACAGGTGGATGCCGCCCTTGGCCACGTCAACGCTGTGGAACAGCATGTAGCCGTCGCTGCTCGGCGTATCGCCGCCCACCAGCACCGGTTTTTTCCACTGATCGATGTAGGTCAGGATCGCCGCCTGCTTGCCGGCCATCCAGGTCGCCGGGGTCCACAGGTACGGGGTCAGTTCGAGGCCGAGGTTGGCCTTCTCGTCATATTTGCCGTCAGTGATCTGCTTGCGCGCGGTGGTCAGTTCGCCCGTCTTCGGGTCCTTGAGCAGCAGCGACACGCCGATCACATTTTGCGGTTTGACGTTGTAGCCGTACTTCGGATCGGCCGCGACCATGCGCACCAGTTCTTCGGAGGCGGCGGTCATCACGTAGACCTCGATGCCGTTCTCCATCAGTTTGTTGTACAGCTCCTGCTGGCCGGTGAAGATTTTCGGCGGGTTGACGTCGAGTTTCTTGACCACGTCGCCTTCGTAATAAGTCGCCGGCACCGGCTTGCCGGACGCCATCATCTCGTCGACATAGCCCTTGAGCTCCTTGAGGGTAAAGCCGGAGAAGACCTGAGCGACCCATGGATAGCAAACCATGTCGTCGACTTCGCAGAGGCGGTAGTAGTAGCTGAACAGGCTTTCCTTGTGGTCGGCGGTGTCCTTGAACGGCATCAGCTTCAGGGAGGGATCGAGCTTGTCGCGGGTGATCAGGCCCTTGTTCTCCATGAACGGCAGCAACGACTCTTCGAGGTCGTAGCGGTAACTGGTGTTGTCCATGTCGAACACCGCGTAGTTACCCTTGTTGGCGTTGGCGGCGATCATCGCGTCCAGTGCCTTGGCCTGATCGGCTGGCCAGTGTTTCAGATCCGTTGCGAAAACCTGGCCGGCAAGGCCCAGGCAAAGTGCTGCAGCCAGTAATTTCGGTGCGAACTTCATTGGCGTTTCTCCCTGAATGTGAAAGAGATCGACGCTAACAAATAAGTGTGACAGTCCTCGTCTGTCAGCGACCGCCCGCGTCCCTTTCGCGCCAGCTGCATTTCTGACAGCGACATCCGCTTATTCCAAAAACGACGGATATCATACGTTTTTGATATTAATTCATTAGTTTTCAAGCTGTTAGGCTTTCCGGTTCGCGGTTGCCCAAGGGTGCAACCAGCACAAGTCTTATCGGAGTCTTCATGAATCTGCCGCTGATCCTCAATCTGCTGGTGTTCCTCGCTTTGCTTTTCGGCCTGGCGCAAACCCGCCACACGACATGGAGCCTGGCGAAAAAAGTCCTGCTCGCGCTGGTGCTGGGCGTGGTGTTCGGTGTGGCCTTGCACGCTGTCTACGGTGCCGGCAACCCGGTGCTGAAAGCCTCGATCGGCTGGTTCGATCTGGTGGGCAACGGCTATGTGCAGTTGCTGCAAATGATCGTGATCCCGCTGGTGTTCGCCTCGATCCTCAGCGCCGTGGCCCGTCTGCACAACGCTTCGTCGCTGGGCAAGATCAGCTTCCTGACCATCGGCACGCTGCTGTTCACCACGGCCATTGCGGCGCTGATCGGCATCGGCCTGACCAACCTGTTCGGCCTGACCGCCGAAGGCCTGGTGGCCGGCACCCAGGAAATGGCGCGCCTGCAGACCATCCAGACCGACTACGCCGGCAAGGTCGCCGACCTGAATGTGCCGCAGCTGCTGCTGTCGTTCATCCCGCAAAACCCCTTCGCCGACCTGGCGCGGGCCAAGCCGACGTCGATCATCAGCGTGGTGATTTTCGCTGCGTTCCTGGGTGTCGCGGCGCTGCAATTGCTCAAGGATGATGCCGAGAAAGGTCAGAAAGTGATCAACGCCATCGACACCCTGCAAGCCTGGGTGATGCGCCTGGTGCGCCTGGTGATGAAGCTGACCCCGTACGGCGTGCTGGCGCTGATGACCAAAGTGGTCGCCGGTTCCAACCTGCAAGACATCATCAAGCTCGGCAGTTTCGTGGTGGTGTCCTACATCGGCCTGGGCTTGATGTTCGTGGTGCATGGCGTGCTGGTGTCGGCCGCCGGGATCAACCCGCTGCGATTCTTCCGCAAGATCTGGCCGGTGCTGACGTTTGCGTTCACCAGCCGTTCCAGCGCAGCGACGATTCCGTTGAGCATCGAAGCGCAGACCAGCCGCCTGGGCATCCCGCAATCCATCGCCAGTTTCGCCGCTTCGTTCGGCGCGACCATTGGCCAGAACGGCTGTGCCGGTCTGTACCCTGCGATGTTGGCGGTGATGGTGGCGCCGACCGTGGGCATCAACCCGCTGGACCCATTATGGATCGCGACGCTGGTGGCGATTGTGACGCTGAGCTCGGCCGGTGTGGCCGGTGTCGGTGGTGGCGCGACCTTTGCCGCGTTGATCGTGCTACCGGCGATGGGCTTGCCGGTGTCACTGGTGGCGTTGCTGATTTCGGTCGAGCCGCTGATTGATATGGGGCGTACGGCGCTGAACGTGAGTGGTTCAATGACGGCCGGTGCGATTACCAGCCAGGTGATGCAGCAGACTGATAAAGAATTGCTGGATGCGGATGAGCATTCGGCGTTGGCGCACGCTTAAATCCTCCAGCGACTGAGGAGGCCCCTTCGCGAGCAAGCCCGCTCCCACTTTGGTCCTGCGGCGTACATAGATTCTGTATCCGCAGCAGATCAAATGTGGGAGCGGGCTTGCTCGCGAAGCTCTTAAGCTTTTTCCCAGACTTCGAAGTTGTACGCCGGCTTGTCGCCTTCCGCCGGATTCAGCACATCCGACACCAGTTTCCATTCCTTCAAATCAAACTCCGGAAACCACGCATCGCCCTCCGGGCTCAGCGCAACGCGGGTCAGGTACAACCGGTCAGCCTGCGCCAGCCCTTGCGCATACAACTGCGCGCCGCCAATCAGCATCAATTCATCGACGCCCTGTTCCTTCGCCCATGTTTCGGCGCGAACGACGGCGGCTTCCAGCGACGGATAAACCTCCGCGCCGTCGAGCTGCAGATCCGCCTGACGACTGACCACGATGTTCAGGCGGCCCGGCAGCGGACGACCGAGGGAATCCCAGGTCTTGCGACCCATGATGATCGGCTTGCCGAGGGTGGTGGCCTTGAAATATTTGAAGTCCCCCGGCAAGTGCCAGGGCATGCTGTTGTCGACGCCGATCACACGGTTTTCACCGAGGGCTGCGATCAGGCTGAGGGGGAGTGATTTAGTCATGCCGGCGAGGATACCAGAGCCTCGCTTTCGCCGATAAGCGCCACAGCGGTTATGCTCACAGCTCAATTAAGCGACGGGATGCCGCGTGACTGAACTCAATACCCTCTGGCTGACAGAAACCATCCGCCTGCGCGAAGAACATGCAGGCCCCCTGGAAGACCTGGAAGCCAACCGACTGGCCCGCAGCGCCGGCGGCGATTTGCCGTCGCGCATTCAACGCCGCGCCCTGTGGCTGGCTGAACGCGATGGCCTGACTACAGCCCTCAAACACTGGCTGCAAGGCGCGCGGCTGGCGCTGCTGGTGTTGGCGGTACTGGCCGTGATCAGCGGCGCCGGCCTTGCCTTCGCGGCTATGGGCGATGGTCTGCACCCGGTGAATGTGTTCTGGGCCTTGGGCAGCCTGCTCGGGCTCAATCTGGTCCTGCTGCTGAGTTGGGCGCTGGGACTGGTGTTTGCCGGCGAACACGGCGCCAGCCTCGGACGCCTGTGGCTATGGCTCAGCGAAAAACTCGCTCGTGACGCCAAAGCTGCGCAGTTGGCCCCCGCCCTGCTCCTGTTACTGCAACGGCAGAAACTCAATCGCTGGGCCATCGGCGTGCTGGTCAACAGCCTGTGGTTGTTGGCGATGCTCTGCGCGCTGGTGATCCTGCTGATGTTGATGGCGACCCGGCGCTACGGCTTCGTCTGGGAAACCACGATCCTCGGTGCCGACACCTTTATCGCTGTCACCCAAGCGTTGGGTGCGTTGCCGGCCCTGCTTGGCTTCAGTGTGCCGACCGTGGAGATGATCCGCGCCAGTGGCGATGCCGCACTGAACATCGAAAGTGCTCGCCAGGCCTGGGCCGCCTGGCTGGTGGGCGTACTGCTGGTCTACGGCGTTTTGCCGCGCCTGCTGCTCGCGCTGTTTTGCCTGTGGCGCTGGAAGACAGGGCAAACGGCGCTGCGCCTGGATTTGAACCTGCCCGGCTACGCGCAACTGCGCGAACGCTTGATGCCCACCAGCGAACGCCTCGGCGTCAGCGATGCGGCACCGGCGCAACTGCATCGCGTGGAAAGCGGTGTCACCGAGCAGCAAAGCGACGGCGCGCTGTTGGTCGCCATCGAACTGGACGACCAACGCCCGTGGCCACCGCAGTTGCTGAAAAACGTCAGTAACGCCGGCATCCTCGACAGTCGCGAATCGCGGCACAAACTCCTCGAACAACTGAGCCGCTTTCCCCCGGCACGCCTGGCCATCGCCTGCGATCCACGGCGTTCACCGGATCGCGGCAGCCTGGCCTTGATTGCCGAACTGGCCCGCAGCGCCAGCGCCACCCGCGTGTGGTTGTTGCAGGCGCCGCCCGGTGAAGCGCTGGACGCCGAACGCCTGGGCGACTGGCACATGGCGCTGCAACAGCTTGAGTTGCCGTTTGCCGATTGTGCACCGATGAACTGGCTGGAGACGGGTCATGACTGACACCAGGAAGCAGCCTCTGAAACTCGCCGTGGTCGGTCACACCAACGTCGGTAAAACCTCGTTGTTGCGTACCCTGACCCGCGATGTCGGTTTCGGTGAAGTCTCCCATCGTCCCAGTACCACGCGGCACGTCGAAGGCGCGCGGTTGTCGGTGGACGGCGAGCCACTGCTCGACCTCTACGACACCCCTGGCCTGGAAGACGCCATCGCCCTGCTCGATTACCTCGAACGCCTGGAACGCCCGGGTGAACGCCTCGACGGTCCGGCACGCCTGGCGCGTTTCCTTGAGGGCAGCGAAGCCCGGCAACGCTTCGAACAGGAAGCCAAGGTGCTGCGCCAGTTGCTGGCGTCGGATGCCGGTCTTTATGTGATCGACGCCCGTGAGCCGGTGCTGGCCAAGTATCGCGACGAGCTGGAAGTGTTGGCCAGTTGCGGCAAACCCTTGCTGCCGGTGCTGAATTTCGTCAGCAGCGCCAACCACCGCGAACCGGCCTGGCGTGAAGCGTTGGCGCGGCTGGGTTTGCATGCCCTGGTGCGTTTCGACAGTGTCGCGCCGCCGGAAGATGGCGAGCGTCGACTCTATGAAAGTCTCGCCCTGCTGCTGGAAACGGCCCGGCCGCAACTCGAGCGCCTGATCGCCGATCAGCAGGCCCAGCGTCTGGCTCGCCAGCAAAGCGCGGAGCGACTGATTGCCGAATTGCTGATCGATTGCGCGGCTTGCCGGCGCAGCGTGGTCAGTGAAGCCGAGCAGGAACAACAGGCGATCAGCGAATTGCGCAAAGCCGTACGCCAACGCGAGCAGCGCTGCGTCGAGGCCCTGCTCAAGCTCTACGCCTTCCGCCCACAGGATGCCGCGGCCAGTGATTTGCCGCTGCTCGACGGCCGTTGGGGAGATGACCTGTTCAACCCGGAAACCCTCAAGCAACTGGGTGTGCGCGTCGGTGGTGGAATTGCCGCAGGTGCCGCTGCCGGGGCCGGGGTCGATTTACTGGTGGGCGGGATTACCCTCGGCGCCGCTGCACTGGCCGGCGCCATCGCCGGTGGCGCCCTGCAAACCGCGCGCAGTTATGGCAGCCGCTTGCTGGGCAAGATCAAGGGCCAGCGCGAACTGACGGTGGATGACAACGTGCTGCGCCTGTTGGCGCTGCGCCAGCGGCAATTGCTGCAAGCGCTGAACGCCCGTGGGCATGCGGCGATGGACAGCATCCAGGTGGCCACGCCTCAGGAAAAGAGTTGGCGCGAAGGCAAGCTACCCGAAGCCCTTAACAAGGCTCGAGCACATCCGCAGTGGTCGTCGCTCAATCCGCATCCGAAGTTGAATCAGGCGGAGCGGCAGGAGCAGGTTGAGGAATTGGCCAAGCAACTCTGAGAGTATTCGTTCCCGCATGATGCAGGAACGAATACAAACTGGGATCAGTTGATCGGCATTACTTCCAGTTGAACATGAGAAATTCGGTTGCCAGCGACTTGACGTAATGTTCGTCCTTTTTATTGGCATGACCGTCGTTATCAACGTCCGACGCCAATATCCACTCCAGGCTGCCGTTGTTATCGACGTCATAGGCTGTCGCCTTGTACGCGATCGACGCACCTACCGGACTTCCCGTGCCTTCATGAAAATGCAGTCGTACAGCCTCGGGCGTTTCGTCGGTGGTAAAATCCTCGGAGAAAATTTGCAGGTAGCGGCGTGAACTGTCTGCCGGATTAAACCAATTCAGCTTCAAATACATTTGGGCGAATCGCTTGAGCAACTGTTCATCACGCACATTGCGCTTGCCGTCCCCATTGACGTCTTCGTTGCACAAATGATCAATACGGCCGTCGCCATTCATATCGAATACCGAAGCCTGGAGCAGCACCTTGTCAGGCTTCGCTCCTGGCATGACCTCACAAAAATGAAAATGAACAGTGTCGGCAGTTTTGTTCTGGCTTAGATCCTGGGCAATGATCTTTAAATAGCGCATTAGCATTCCTTGGCACATAAGTTGGCCTTGAACACTAGCGATCCGGTGCAGCCGGCTCTATAGCACCCGACGCCGCAGTCTGTAGGTTTTTTCGCAAACTACCCTCAGCCTAAACAGTTCCCGCCGCAGGAATCGGATCGCCGGTCAACAGTGACGCCGCCTTGCGCTTTAACACCTCCAGATCAATCACCGGCACATGCATCTCCTTGGCCTGCTCATCCCATTGCCGCATGCGCAAACTGACGTTGCACAACGGGTCCTGCTCGAAGGCATCGGCTTCGGCTTCGGTCATCACACCCCCCTGATATTCCAGGGTCCGGCGACTGGCCTCGCTCAGGCGTTCGTAGTACCCAGGTTCCCTGAGTGTCAGATAACGCTTGGCCTGGACGTGGTACTCCACCAACCGGGCCATGCGCTCGCTGAAGCCGGCATTGCGCAAATAATCGGCGCCCAGCCGTTCGTGGCTGACCACGCCGTAGCCGCCCATGTTCTCGGCACCCTCGGCGCAGATGTGCCCGATATCGTGGAAGAACGCCGCCAGCACGACTTCGTCGTCGAAGCCTTCGGCCATCGCGCATTGGGCGGCCTGGGACATGTGCTCGATCTGCGACACCGGCTCGCCGATGTAGTCGCTGTCGCCAAAGCGTTCGTAGAGGGCGAAGACCTTGGCGACGGTTTGTTCATTGCTGCGCATCAGAAGTCTCCCGGTCAGTGAGATTTGTGGTCAATGGTAGACCGCTTTCGCGAGCAAGCCCGCTCCCACATTGGAACGCATTTCCCTGTGGGAGCGGGCTTGCTCGCGAAGAGGCCCTTTCAGCCGATGAAGATCTTACTTGGCCGCCACTTTCTCGGATTTTCCGTCATAACGCTTGCGCCATTCAGTCAGGATCTCGTCGCGGTTCTTCGAGGCCCACGCGAAGTCGTTCTTGATCAGGCGCTGTTCGTAGTCAGCTGGCAGTTCGGTCTGCGGCTTGGCGATGCCAGGCTGGGCGAGCACGGCGAAGTTTTCCTTGTACAGTTCCATCGCTTCCGGGCTGGCGGAGAAGTCAGCCAGTTTCTTCGCGGCTTCCTCGTGGGCCGTGCCCTTGATCACGGCAGTCGCTTCGATTTCCCAGCCCAGGCCTTCCTTCGGCAGGATGATGTCCAGCGGTGCGCCCTGGCGCTTCAGCTGAACGGCCGGATATTCGAAGGAAATACCGATCGGGAACTCACCCGCAGCCGCCAGTTTGCAAGGCTTGGAACCGGAGTGAACGTACTGGCCGATGTTCTGGTGCAGGCCGTCCATGTAGGCCCAGCCCTGCTTCTCGCCGAAGGTTTGCAGCCAGGCGCTGACGTCGAGGAAGCCGGTGCCGGACGATGCCGGGTTCGGCATGACGATCTTGCCTTTGTACTCAGGCTTGGTCAGGTCTTGCCAGCTCACGGGTTTGCTCAGGCCCTGCTTTTCGGCTTCGACGGTGTTGAAGCAAATGGTCGCGGCCCAGACATCCATGCCGACCCAGGCTGGCGGGTTGGCGGCGTCGCGGTAGTTGGCGCCGATCTTGCCCAGGTCCTTCGGTGCATAGCTTTGCAGCATGCCCTGCTGGTCGAGGATCGCCAGGCTGGAAGCCGCCAGGCCCCACACGGCGTCAGCCTGCGGGCGGGTTTTTTCGGCGAGCAACTTGGCCGTGATGATGCCGGTGGAATCACGTACCCATTTGATTTCGACGTCCGGGTTGGCCTTTTCGAAGGCTTCTTTATAGGTTTTCAGCTGTTCGGCTTCGAGGGCGGTGTACACCGTCAACTCGGTTTTCGCCGCGAAGGCGTTCAGGCTGAAAGCGGTGAGGACAGCGGCGGCCAGGGCCATAGGCTTGAACATGATCTTTTCCTGTATTTGAGTTGAGGGTGTGAATCAGTGACCGGGCGCGGTCTGCCGCCAGGCCTGGGAGCGGCGCAGCAATCCGCGCGAGGCCCAGGCCAGCAGCAGGGACACGCCCGCCGAGGTGAACAGAATCAGGGTCGACATCGCCGCCGCACCGCCGACGTTGCCGGCGTCGTCCATGTTCAGCACCGCCACCGCCGCGAGGATGGTGTCGGGGCTGTAGAGGAAGATCGCCGCCGAGACGGTGGTCATGGCCGAGACGAACAGGTATCGCACGATGTCCAGCAGCGCCGGCAGGCAAATCGGCACGGTGACGCGCAAGTAGTGGCGGTACAGCGGCGCCTTGAGCGACAGCGCGGCGGCTTCGAACTCGGCATCGAGTTGACGCAATGCGGTGGTGGCGGTCATTTGCGCGGTGGTCAAATAGTGCGCAATGGTGCAGACGATCAGCAGGGTCATGGTCCCGTACAGCACATGCAGCGGGTTGCCGGTGAGGTTGAAGAAGAAGACATAACCCAACCCCAACACCAGGCCCGGCACCGCCATCGGAACGAAACTGAGCATGCGCAAGGCCAGGTTCAGGCCGCGTTGCCCCCTGGTTTTTTCCATCAGGTAGGCGCCGGTGAAAATCAGCAGGCTGCCGATCAACGCCGTGCCCAAGGCCATCTTCAAGCTGTTGCCGTAGGCCAGCCAGCCACCGCCGGCGGTTTCATTGAACTGGTAGTGGTTGAGCGACAGCGACAGGTTGTACGGCCAAAATTTCACCAGGGACGAGAACACCGCCATGCCGAACACCAGCAGCAACGCCGCGCTGATCAACAGGACGATGGCCAGGTAGCAAGCGTCGCGCAGCTTCGATGGCGCAGGCTTGAACACCTGGGCGCGACCGCTCATGGAGTCGCCGTGACGTCGACGCAACCAGGCATCGACGCCAAAGCTGAACAGCGCCGGCAGCAACAACACCATGCCGATCAAGGCACCGCGGCCGAATTGCTGTTGGCCGACCACGGCTTTATAGGCTTCCAGTGCCAGCACTTGATAGTCGCCACCGACCACCACCGGAACACCGAAATCAGTGATGCTCAGGGTGAACACCAGGCAGAACGCCGCGAAAACCGCCTGACGGGTCGCCGGCCAGGTGATGCTGCGGAACGCTTTCGCCGGACTGGCGCCCATGCTTGAAGCCGCATCGAACAATCGCGCATCTGCCAGGGACAAGGCCGACAGAAGAATCATCAAGGCGTGCGGGAAGGTGTAGATCACCTCACCCAGAACAATGCCCCAGAAGCCGTAGATGTTGTCCGAGAGCAGGCCACGCAGCATGCCCTGGTTGCCGAACAGGTAAACCAGCGCAATCCCGGGCAGCATCGACGGCGCCATCAATGGCAGCAGGGAAATGCCACGCCAGAGGCCTTTACCCGCAATCATGGTGCGCTGCAGCGCGTAGGCAAACAGGTAAGCCAGGGGTACGACAATCGCCGCGACGCTGAGGGAAACCTTCAGACTGTTGCCGAGCAACCAGTGGAAGTTCTCGCTGGTCACCAGTTCTTTCGCAGCAACCCAACCACCCCCCTGCCCGGCTTCAGCGCTGAAACCACGCCAGAAGATCGCCAGCAACGGCATCAATACGGCAACACCCAACAACACCAGCAGAAGCACTTTGCCGCCGACCACGAACAGCCGGTCACCGATCTCGGCACGGGAAGTCTGCCGAACCTGCTTGTGTGGCAGCGCCAGCGCGATGTTCGCGCTCATCAGGCAAACACCTGCAGGCTGCGTGGCGGCAAGGCGACCATGATCTGCTGGGCGCCAAGGCGCGGCATGGCTTCCGGTGCCAGTTCCGCCAACAGTGCATGGCCCGGCAAATGATCGAGTTCGAAGCTCATGCGGCAGCGGTTGCCGAGGAAGGTTATCTCACGAACCTTGGCCGGGAACAGGTTTTCCTCGTGCACCAGCGGATTGACGTTGATCGCTTCGGGGCGGCAGAACAAGCGGCCCGAGGCGGTCTTGGCGCTGCCGTCGGCCAGGCGCATGTTCATCCCGCCGACCTGGGCGTGGCTGTCGCTGCTGCGCTGGAACGGCAACCAGTTGCCCTGGCCGACGAACTCCGCCACGAACGGCGTGGCCGGGCGGTTGTAGATTTCCTGCGGCGTGGCGTACTGCTCGACTTTGCCGTTGTTCATCACGGCGATACGGTCGGCCATCAGCATGGCCTCGTCCTGATTGTGGGTCACCATCAGGGTGGTGATGCCGAGGTTGCGTTGCAGCTGGCGCAGTTCGGTGCACAAATGCTCCCGCACCCGGGCATCGAGGGCCGACATCGGCTCGTCGAGCAGCAACAGCGAAGGCGCCGGGGCCAGAGCGCGAGCCAGTGCAACCCGCTGCTGCTGACCACCGGACAACTGACCGGGATATTTTTTCTCGCTGCCGCCCAGGCCGACCAGTTCCAGCATCTGACCGACACGCTGGCGAATCTGGTCGCGACCATTGCCGGCGAGGCCGTAGGCAATGTTCGCTTCGACGGTGAGATTGGGAAACAACGCGTAGGACTGGAACAGAATGCCGTAGTCCCGCGCCTGGGGAACCAGGTGGGAAACGTCGCGGTCACCCAGGTACAACTCGCCGCTGTCCTGCTTTTCCAGGCCGGCGATGCAGCGCAGCAAGGTGGTCTTGCCACAGCCCGACGGCCCCAGCAGACACACCAGCTCACCGGCCGCCACGTCGAGTGAAACGTTATCCAGCGCCGTGAAAGCGCCAAAACGTTTCTGTATGCCGCGCACCTTCATCGGTGCGCCGGGGTTGGTCAGGGCAGTTGCGATCGAGTTGTTCATGGACGGGCCTCATCTGGCAGATGAAGGCCATCCTAGGGTTGTAATGCTTCCGTCATATGGCAGCGAGGCAAAAACGGCTGATAGTGGTATTGGTAAATTTTAGAGTGCCGGTGGAGTTCGGCAGGAGCGTTGTGCGCCTCAAATAAATACTCATCCAAACCACAATAAACATATATTTAATTACGCAAACTTCCAACGAAATAAAACAATACAAACCTCATACATAAACACCCTACAAAATCTCGCCTCTAACAAATACACTCCAACCATCAACCCCAAAACATTGAGAGACATCATGACGCCAACTGAACAACTTCTTTCCTTTACCGGAACATTAAGCTTTGATGGAAAATCGGTTGTCTTGAATTACAATCGCCTTATAAGCTATATCACGGACCAGAACACTCCTGCCAAAAAACGTGAATCTTTTATAAAACAGCTGGAAAGAATTCCCGAGCACGTTGTAACTGACCTCAACATGGAGCCGGAGTTACTTTACTTCCAACGCGACGGCGACCGTTATTTGATCAGGACACGAGGGCCTGGTCGATACAATGACCATTTACTGAGTCTGGAAGGCAGCGAGCGGTTACTATCCGCTTATTCCGGTACGAATCCGACCGGTTATTACGTCAGTCTTGTTCGAGGCAATGGCGGTAATTTTACAGTAGAAAACACATTAACCGACCAGCACACCATTTACATTCTCGCCGGAGGACGCAGACATCTATATAACTACCGTCTTCCCGGCTTCTCTGCTGCCTTCACTGACGAATATGAAGAGGATTTAGAGCTCGCTGCCTTTCAACTAACCATAATTGATCGAAACGTCGCCCCGTAGGTTAAAACCGTAGTGCACACCTGATTTTCAACAACCTGAAACTTCCTGCGCCAACCCAAGGAACGCCGCCGGCAATCGCGCGCCCTTGCGTTCCTTGAGGCAATACAGGTATTCGGGAATCTGCGGTGCTTTCTCGATGGTCAGCACCCGCAGTTGCGGATCATGAGGTACTTCCTGGCGGGCGATGATGCTGATGCCGATGTTGCGCAGCACCGCTTCGCGGATCGATTCGCGGCTGCCGATTTCCAGCAGCGGCCCGAAACTCACTCCGGCGCTTGCCAGCAATTCTTCGGTCAGGCGGCGGGTGGTTGAGCCCGGCTCGCGCATCAGCAGGGTATGCCCGGCCAGGGCGCCGAGTGGTACGTGATCATGAACCGCCAGTGGATGATTGCGATGCACCGCCAGCACCAGCGGATCGCTACCAAGCACCCGGCGAATCAGCCGCGCGTCATCGAGCAACTGCGACGACGCCGCGACATCGACCCGGTACTCTTCCAGCGCTTCGAGCACTTGCTGGGAATTGCCGATTTCCACCGACACCTCCACCTGGGGCAGGCGTTCGCGAAAGGTTTTCACCAGGTCGAGGATGTAATACGGCGCCGTGGCGGCAATACGCAATGTGCCCTGGACCTGGCCGCAGTTACGCAGGAAAAACTCGATGTCGGCCTCCTGCTGCATCAGCACCTTGACCATCGGCAGCAGCCGCGCGCCCTCCTCGCTGACGCTCAGGCGCCGACCGCCACGGTAGAACAGCTCGACCGAATACTGACTCTCCAGGTTGCGGATCTGCGTCGTCACCGTCGGTTGGCTCAGGCCAAGCTTTTTGGCAGCCTGGGTAATGCTGCCCAGGCGGGCCACCATGTAAAACGCCTTCAGCTCGGCACTCAGCACAACCGCCCCTCTTTCTTTACTTGCGCAGCAGGCGCAAACCGTTGAACACCACCAGCAAACTCACGCCCATGTCGGCGAACACTGCCATCCACATGGTAGCGACCCCGGCGAAGGTTACCCCAAGAAAGATCGCCTTGATGACCAACGCCAGGGCGATGTTTTGTTTGAGGATGCTCGACGTCTGCCGCGACAGGCGAATGAATGCCGGGACCTTGCGCAGATCGTCGTCCATCAGGGCGACATCGGCGGTTTCGATCGCTGTATCGGTGCCTGCGGCGGCCATGGCGAAACCAATCTCGGAGCGCGCCAGCGCAGGCGCGTCGTTGATGCCGTCGCCAACCATGCCGACCCGGTGCCCCTGGGCATAAAGAGCCTCGATAGACTGTAATTTGTCCCCTGGCAACAGGTCGCCCCTGGCTTCATCTATGCCAACCTGCGAGGCAATGGCCTGCGCAGTGTGGACGTTGTCGCCGGTGAGCATCAGGGTTTTGATGCCCAGGTCATGCAGTTGCTCGATGGCTTCGCGACTGGACGCCTTTACCGTATCGGCGACAGCGTACAGTGCCAAAGGACCTGACGAATCAAGCAGCAGCACCACCGACTTGCCCTGCTTTTCCAGGGCAAACAGTTTTTCTTCCAGCGCCGGCGAGCACAGGCCCAAATCCTCCACCAGACGATGGTTGCCCAGGTGGTAGAGTTGGCCGTTGATCTCGCCGCGCACACCGCGCCCGCCCAGGGCTTCGAAGTTATCCACAATCAGCGTCGTGCTCTGGTTATCCACAGCCGTTTTGGCGATGGCCAGGGAAACCGGGTGATCCGAGCGCCCGGCCAGCGCGGCGGCAATGGCTGGCGCCGATGCATCGGCGGTCGGGTCCAGCGACAGGTAATCGGTCTGCACCGGCTTGCCGTGGGTGATGGTGCCGGTCTTGTCCAGGGCCAGGTAGTCGAGCTTGTAACCACCTTCCAGATATACGCCGCCCTTGACCAGGATCCCTTTGCGCGCCGCCGCCGCGAGGCCGCTGACGATGGTCACCGGCGTGGAAATCACCAGCGCACACGGGCACGCCACTACCAGCAGTACCAGCGCCCGATAGATCCAGTCGAACCACAACGCGCCCATGAACAGCGGTGGGATGACCGCCACGGCCAGCGCAAGGACAAACACTGCCGGGGTGTAGATTTTCGAAAATTGATCGACGAATCGCTGGGTCGGCGCTCGCGCGCCTTGGGCCTGTTCAACGGCGTGGATGATGCGTGCCAGAGTTGAATTACCCGCGGCGGCAGTGACCGCGTACTCAAGGGAACCGGCCTGATTGATGGTGCCGGCGAACACTTTGTCGCCGACGGTTTTCTCCACCGGCAGGCTTTCCCCGGTAATGGGCGCCTGATCGATGGTCGAACGCCCGGAAAGCACTTCGCCGTCCAGACCAATGCGTTCGCCGGGACGCACACGCACCCGAGCGCCGATTTCGATGATTTTGACATCCTGCTCGACCCAACTGCCGTCGGCCTGCAACACCGTCGCCTGCTCCGGCGCCATCTGCATCAGCCCACCGATGGCATTGCGCGCACGATCCAGAGAGCGAGCCTCGATCAGCTCGGCCACGGTGAACAGGAACATCACCATCGCCGCTTCCGGCCATTGACCGATCAGGACGGCGCCGGTGACGGCAATGCTCATCAGCGCGTTGATATTCAGATTGAGGTTCTTGAGCGCGATCCAGCCCTTTTTATAGGTGCCGAGACCGCCGCTGAGGATGGACACCAGCGCAATGACCGCGACCACCCAATCAGGCGCGGTAGCGGTGAAGTGGATGACTTCCGCCAGCAATGCCCCCACACCGGACAACGCCAATGGCCACCAGTGTTTCCTGTCGGGTTTCGCTGCCGGTGTTTCAGCCCCCTGTTCCAGCGGTTCGGCGTGCATGCCCAGGGACTTGATCGCCTCGATGATTGGCTCGGTGCCTGGCAAATCGTGGGTCACGCCGAGCACCCGGTTGATCAGATTGAACTCCAGCTGCTGCACGCCTGTCAGCTTGCTTAGCTTGTTCTGGATCAGCGTCTGCTCGGTCGGGCAGTCCATCGCCTCGATGCGAAAGCTGCTCAGACGGGCACCCGCCGTCGGCGATTCGCTCAGCGTGACCCGCGCAGGCGCTGCCGTTTTTGATGAACAGCAAGCGTCGCCGTGACCGCCATGGTCATGCTTGGGCAAGGGTCGAAGCTTAACGCCGATTTCATGTTCGGCTACAGGTTTGTGGGTATGCTGAGAATCGCTCATTGGTTGCGTCCATAAGAGTGCCTGTTGCCCAGTAAAGACCCTGTAGCCACTATAGGGTCAAGCACCCATTTTGGAGTTTTGGAGATTGTCGTCATGAAGATTGGAGAATTGGCGAAACTCACGGACTGCGCCGTAGAGACGATCCGTTACTACGAGCGCGAGAACCTTCTGCCGGAACCGGCCCGCAGTGACGGCAACTATCGCGTCTACACCCAGGCCCACGCCGAGCGCCTGACCTTCATCCGCAACTGTCGCACCCTCGACATGACCCTCGAGGAAATCCGCAGCCTGCTGGCATTTCGCGACAGTCCGCAGGACCAGTGCGAAAGCGTCAATGCACTGATCGACGAACACATCCACCACGTCAAATCGCGGATCGACGGCCTGCTGGCCTTGCAGGCACAACTGCTCGACCTGCGCCAACGCTGCGGCGAGAGGCCGGGTGTCGATCCATGCGGGATTTTGCAGCGGCTGGAAGTGAGCGGCGGGGTTGTGGCAACAGAGGCCGAGCATTCCCATGTCGGCCGTAGTCACGGCCACTGAGAACACCACAAATCCCTGTGGGAGCGGGCTTGCCCGCGATAGCGGTATGTCAGTCACATCAATGTTGGATGTGCCGCCGCCATCGCGAGCAAGCCCGCTCCCACAGGTTCAGGCGTTGTACTTCAGACCGCCATTGGTGCGGTCATTGGCGCGTGGTGCTCGTAGCCTTCCAGCGAGAAGTCGCCCGGCTCCACCAGCTCCAGCCATTCCGGCTGATACACACCTGTCTTGGCAAACTCCGGCACACGGTCGGAAATCACCAGTTTCGGCATCGGGAACGGCTCACGCTTGAGCTGTTCGTTGAGCATGTCCAGGTGATTTTCGTAGACGTGCGCATCACCGATGAAATAGGTGAACCAGCGTGGCGTGTAGCCGGTCAGGCGACCGATCAGGCTCAGCAGCGCGGCGCCTTCGGTGAGGTTGAACGGCGTGCCCAGGCCCAGGTCGTTGGAGCGGATGTAGAGGGTCAAGGAAATCTCTTTGGTCTCGACATTCGGGTGGAACTGGTACAGCAGGTGGCACGGCGGCAAGGCCATTTCATCAAGCTGGGCGCAGTTCCAGCCGTGGAACAGGATGCGACGGCTGCCCGGGTCCTTGATGATGGTGTCGACGCACTGGCGCACCTGGTCGATGGCCTTGTACAGCACCACATAGGCCTGGCCGTTTTCCTCGCCTTCGGCAATCTGGCGGTAGCCTTGCTTCAGGGTCTGCTCGATGGCGGCCGGGTTGCTGAGCGGAATCTGCTTGTACGCCGGCCATTTGCGCCATTGCACGCCGTAGATTTCGCCAAGGTCGTCTTCGCCCTGGCGGAACGGGTTGGCCAGCCACTGGGCGTTTTCGTTGGCGTTCTGGTCCCAGACCTTGCAGCCCAGGGCACGGAATTCGGCAGCGTTGTTCACGCCACGGAGGAATCCGCACATTTCGCCGATGGCCGATTTGAAGGCCATCTTGCGCGTGGTGATCGCCGGAAAACCTTCCTGCAGGTCATAACGCAGCATCGCACCGGGAAAGCTGATGGTGTTCACGCCGGTACGGTTGGCCTGCTTGGTGCCGTTCTTGATGACGTGGGCGACCAGTTCGAGATATTGCTTCATGAGTTACCTGTGTCCTTGAACCCGCAGCCTTCGCTGCGGGGTTCGAATTTTATACGGCTGCCGCTGGCGTTGCCGGGGCGCGGTGATACGCCAGCCAGATCAGGACCAGGCCGCCGACGATCATCGGCAGGCACAGCACCTGGCCCATGGTCAGCCAGTTCCAGGCCAGATAGCCCAGCTGCGCGTCCGGTACGCGGACGAATTCGACGATGAAACGGAAGATGCCATAGAACAGCGCGAACATCCCCGATACCGCCATGGTCGGCCGCGGCTTGCGCGAGAACAACCAGAGGATCAGGAACAGCGCCACACCTTCGAGGGCGAACTGGTACAGCTGCGAGGGGTGACGCGGCAACTGCGCCGGGTCGCTGAACGGCGGGAAGATCATCGCCCACGGCACGTCGGTCGGCTTGCCCCACAGTTCGGCATTGATGAAGTTGCCGATACGCCCGGCCCCCAGGCCAATCGGCACCATCGGCGCAACGAAATCCATCAGCTGGAAGAACGACTTGTTGTTCTTTTTACCGAACCACAGCGCCGCCAGCATCACGCCGATGAAACCGCCATGGAACGACATGCCGCCCTTCCACACTTCGAAAATCAGCGTCGGGTTGGCCAGATAGGCGCTCAGGTCGTAGAACAGCACATAACCCAGGCGTCCGCCGACGATCACCCCCATCGACATCCAGAACACCATGTCGGAGAGCTTCTCCTTGGTCCAGGTCGGGTCGAAGCGGTTCAACCGGCGGGAGGCCAGCAGCCAGGCGCCGCCGATGCCGATCAGGTACATCAGGCCGTACCAGTGGATTTTCAGCGGACCGATGGCCAGGGCCACCGGGTCGATCTGCGGGTAAGGCAGCATTGCGACTCCTCGTTAGAGTTCAAATCTCAAAAATTCCCGGGCGACGCTGCCACCTCAGGATTAAGCCAGGATTGCGCTGTGCGTCAGAGCAGATGCTTCAGACTAGAAAGTTCAGGCCGACGCAGAACAGCAAAGCGGCAAACAGCCTTTTCAGCAACCTCGGCGACAACCTGTGGGCCAGTCGCGCGCCCAAACGGGCGAACACCATGCTGGTCAGGGCAATGCCCAGCAGCGCCGGCAAATAAACAAAACCGAGACTATGGGCCGGAAGCAACGGATCGTGCCAGCCCAGAATCATGAAACTTAATGCACTGGCCAGGGCAATCGGCAGACCGCAGGCCGATGAAGTGGCCACGGCTTGCTGCATCGGTACGCTGCGCCAGGTCAGGAATGGCACGGTCAATGAACCGCCGCCAATGCCGAAAATCGCCGAGGCCCAGCCAATCACGCTGCCGGCCACGGTCAGACCGAGTTTGCCCGGCACGGTTCGGCTGGCCTTGGGTTTGACCTCCAGTGCCAGTTGAGCGGCGATCACCAGGGCGAATACACCAATGAGTTTCTGCAGGTTGGGGCCGGAAATCGCTTCCGCCGTCAAGGCGCCGAACCCGGCACCGATCAGTATGCCGACGGTCATCCACATGAAGATCGGCCAACGCACGGCGCCACGGCGGTGATGCTCGCGTACCGCGTTGACCGAGGTAAAGATGATCGTCGCCAGGGACGTCCCCACCGCCAGGTGCGTGAGGATCGACGGATCGAACCCTTGGGCCTTGAAGCTGAACACCAGCACCGGGACGATGATGATCCCGCCACCCACCCCAAACAGCCCGGCGAGCACACCTGCACAGGCGCCGAGCGCCAGATAGAGCAGAAATTCCATGGTTGTCCCGCCCGTATCCCCAAAACCGGAGCGGCATGGTAACGGATGCATGGCCTCAAGCTCCACTGTGCAAGGCGATGGATCGATGAGCGATGTCTGCGTAGAGTGAGCAAAAAACACACAAGGACAGCCTGATGTGCCTGATTGTTTTTGCCTGGCGACCGGGTCATGCCCAGCCGCTGGTCGTGGCGGCGAATCGCGATGAATTCTACGCCCGCCCCAGCCTCCCTCTGGCGCCATGGCCCGAAGCACCGCACGTGCATGCAGGGCGCGACCTCGAGGCCGGTGGCACCTGGCTCGGTGTCGGTGCCAACGGACGTTTTGCGGCGCTGACCAATATCCGCGACCCCCACCGACCGCCAGGGCGCAAGTCTCGCGGGGAGCTGGTCGCGCGATTTCTCACCGGAGAACTGACGATTGACGACTATTTAGCCGACGTTGTCGACCGTTCGCTGGAATATGGTGGCTTTAACCTGCTGGTCGGCAATTCCCATGAGCTCTGGCACTTCAATCAACGGGAAGCGGAAGCCGTCATGCTGGCACCGGGGGTCTACGGGTTATCCAATGCCGGACTGGATACACCCTGGCCGAAACTGCTCAAGGCCAGGGCGGCGTTGAGCGAGGTGCTGGCTGATCCACAGCCTCAGGCACTGCTGGCATTATTGAGCGATGCGCAGACCGCGCCGTTTGCCGAGTTGCCGGACACGGGAGTGGGGCTGGCGACCGAGACGTTGCTGTCGAGTGTGTTCATTGCCAGCCAGAGTTATGGGACGCGGGCGAGCACGGCGTTGGTTGTGCAGGCGGATGGCACGCGGCATATCGTGGAACGCAGTTTCGGGCCGTATGGCGGGCATCTTGGGGAAGTGGAGATCAGAATTTAGTTTTGCGCTGTTCGTGCGGACCCTTTCGCGAGCAAGCCCGCTCCCACAGGGGATTTGCGTCGTTCACAAATCCAGTGTGGGAGCGGGCTTGCTCGCGAAGAGGCCGCTACAGGCTCAGAGGGGCTTGATCGCCGCCGGATTGATCATCCGCGCTAACCCGAGGTTCTTCAGCGCCAGTTGCAGCGAGCTGTGGATAACCTGCGGGTTGTCGATGGTCATCAGCTCGGCCAGCAATTCCCTGGCCTTGCTCAGGTTGATCTGGCGCAGCATCCACTTCACCTTCGGCAAGTTGGTGGCGTTCATCGACAGGCTGTCGAAACCCATCGCCATCAACAGCACGGCCGCCGCCGGGTCACCGGCCATCTCACCGCAGATGCTCACCGGCTTGCCTTCGGCATGGGCGTCACGCACGACGTTCTGCAAGGCCTGAAGCACCGCCGGGTGCAGGTAGTCGTAAAGATCGGCGACCCGCGGGTTGTTGCGGTCCACGGCCAACAGGTATTGGGTCAGGTCGTTGGAACCGACCGACAGGAAGTCCACCTGTCGCGCCAGTTCCTTGGTCTGGTACACCGCCGCGGGGATCTCGATCATCACGCCAATCGGCGGCATCGGCACGTCGCAGCCTTCGTCGCGCACTTCGCCCCAGGCGCGGTGGATCAGGTGCAGCGCTTCTTCCAGTTCATGAATGCCGGAGATCATCGGCAGCAGAATGCGCAGGTTGTTCAAGCCTTCGCTGGCCTTGAGCATGGCACGGGTCTGCACCAGGAAGATTTCCGGGTGGTCGAGGGTGACGCGAATGCCGCGCCAGCCGAGGAACGGGTTGTCTTCCTTGATCGGGAAGTACGACAGTGACTTGTCGCCACCGATGTCCAGGGTGCGCATGGTCACCGGTTGCGGGTGGAACGCGGCCAGTTGTTCGCGGTAGATCGCCAGTTGTTCCTTTTCGCTCGGGAACCGCTGATTGATCATGAACGGCACTTCGGTGCGGTACAGGCCCACGCCTTCGGCACCGCGCTTCTGCGCCCGCGCCACGTCCGCCAGCAGGCCGGTGTTGACCCACAGCGGCATGCGGTGGCCATCGACCGTGATACACGGCAGATCGCGCAGCGCATCCAGCCCGAGGGCCAGTTGCTTCTCTTCTTCGACCACTTCGGCGAACTGCTTGCGCAGCACGTCACTCGGGTTGGTGTAGACCTCGCCGTGGTAGCCGTCGACGATCATCTGGATGCCGTCGACCTTGGAGTACGGCAGGTCGACCAGACCCATCACGGTCGGGATGCCCATGGCGCGGGCGAGGATGGCAACGTGGGAGTTACCGGAACCGAGCACCGACACCAGGCCAGCCAGCTTGCCTTCCGGCACCTCGCCGAGCATCGCCGGCGTCAGTTCTTCACTGACCAGGATGGTGTTGTCGGGGTAGACCAGGGTTTGCTGGCGCTCTTCCTGCAAATAAGCCAGCAAGCGCCGGCCGAGGTCCTTGACGTCCGAGGCACGCTCACGCAGGTAGGCGTCGTCCATCAATTCGAAACGGTTGACGTGATCGGTGACCACCTGGCGCAACGCGCCCTGGGCCCACTGACCGGTCTTGATCACTGTGGTGACTTCGCTGCCCAGCGCGGCATCGTCGAGCATCATCAAATAGACATCGAACAAGGCACGCTCTTCCGGGCGCAACTGCGTGGCGAGCTTGGCCGACAACGCGCGCATGTCGGCGCGCACGCCTTCGATGGCGGTCTTGAACAGCCCGAGTTCGGCGTCGATGTCGGTGATGGTCTTGTCCGGCACCACGTCCAGGTCGGCCGGCGGCAGCATGACCACCGCCGTACCCACTGCCGCACCCGGCGAACCCGGCACGCCGACGAACTTGGCTTCCTGGATGCCTTTGCCCTGACGACCGAGGCCACGGATCGAACCGGTGGCTTCGGCGTGGGCGATAACGCCGGCGAGCTGCGCGCTCATGGTCACGAGGAAGGCTTCTTCACCTTCATCGAACTGACGACGTTCTTTTTGCTGAATGACCAACACGCCGACGACGCGGCGGTGGTGAATGATCGGCGCCCCGAGGAATGAGGCGAAGCGCTCTTCACCGGTCTCGGCGAAGTAGCGATAGCGCGGGTGGTCCGCAGCGTTTTCGAGGTTCAGGGGTTCTTCGCGCGTACCGACCAGGCCAACCAGACCTTCGTTGGGTGCCATGCTGACTTTGCCGATCGAGCGCTTGTTCAAGCCCTCGGTGGCCATCAGCACGAAGCGGTTGGTCTCGGGGTCAAGCAGGTAGACCGAGCAGACCTGGCTGCCCATGGCCTCTTTGACGCGCAACACAATAATCCCCAACGCCGCCTTGAGATCCTTGGCGGAGTTAACTTCCTGGACGATCTTGCGCAGCGTATTGAGCATGGCTCGGGGTCGAACTCCGTCGTCAGTCGCGCGCTAAAAGGCGCGGGGCAAGCTCTTTGAGAGCGCGTCGATACACCTCGCGCTTGAATGTCACCACCTGGCCCAACGGATACCAATAGCTGACCCAGCGCCAGCCATCGAATTCCGGTTTACCGGTCAAATCCATCCGCACCCGCTGCTCGTTGGAGATCAGGCGCAGGAGAAACCATTTCTGTTTCTGGCCGATGCACAGCGGTTGGCTGTGGGTACGTACCAGACGTTGCGGCAAACGATAGCGCAACCAGCCCCGGGTGCAGGCGAGAATTTCAACATCTTCGCGCTCCAGGCCTACTTCTTCGTTCAGCTCGCGGTACAAGGCGTCTTCCGGCGTCTCTTCGGGGTTGATTCCTCCCTGTGGAAACTGCCAGGCATCTTGATTGATTCGGCGAGCCCATAGCACCTGGCCGGCGTCATTCGTCAGAATGATCCCGACATTGGGGCGAAAACCATCGGGGTCGATCACGGCAACAACCTCGCAAACGCATGTCGCCGCATTGTTCCACAAAGGTTGTTAAGGCGGCAACGAAGGTTCCTACCTTATGTGCACTCTTGTGAAAAGACCGTATTCTTGTCGCCTTTTTACTGACTTTTCAGCGGGTAACTGCAATGCGCCTGGCTTTATTCGATTTGGACAACACCCTTCTGGGCGGTGACAGCGATCACGCCTGGGGCGATTACCTGTGCGAGCGCGGCTTTCTCGACGCCGTCGCCTACAAGGCACGCAACGATGAGTTCTACCAGGATTACCTGGCCGGCAAACTGGATAACGCTGCTTACCTGAACTTCTGCCTGGAAGTCCTCGGGCGCACCGAAATGGCTACGCTGGATCAGTGGCACAGTGATTACATGCGCGACTGCATCGAGCCGATCGTGCTGCCCAAGGCTATAGAGTTGCTGGCCAAGCACCGCGACGCTGGCGACAAACTGGTGATCATCACCGCCACCAACCGCTTCGTCACCGGGCCGATTGCCGAGCGCCTGGGCGTCGAAACCCTGATCGCCACCGAATGCGAAATGGTCGAAGGCCGCTACACCGGACGCAGCACCGATGTGCCGTGCTTCCGCGAAGGCAAGGTGACGCGGTTGAATCGCTGGCTGGAAGAAACCGGGTTTACGCTGGAAGACAGCTACTTCTATAGCGACTCGATGAATGATCTGCCGCTGCTGGAGCAGGTGACGAATCCGGTGGCGGTTGATCCGGACCCGAATCTGCGGGCCGAGGCCGAGAAGCGTGGTTGGCCGGTGATTTCGTTGCGCGACTGAAGATCAAAAGATCGCAGCCTGCGGCAGCTCCTACAGGGGGAATGTGTACACCTGTAGGAGCTGCCGCAGGCTGCGATCTTTTCGGGTTAAACCGGCTTGGCGCCCATCAACCCGGCAATGGCGATAAAACAGACAAAACTGAACAACGCCAGGGCAAAGGTGAACTTCCCCACGCCACCCGGCGCTTTACGCAGCTTGTTCAGCCGTACCAGCAGCCAGAACCACGCCAGTGCCGCCACGGTGTAGAGCACACTGGAGGCCAGCAACCAGGTCTGCCCCAGCGGCCAGCCCACCAGGTGCACCATCCACCAGCCGGTAAACGGCATGCTCAGCAGCGCCAGCCCCATCAACAGCCAGACAAATACACGCGGCCGTTGCAGGGTGCGGCTTCCCGCCGTCGCATCACCCTTGCGCCGCGCCAGCAAAACCCAGACGCCCAGACCCAGCGCACAAGCCAGCAGTACAACGGTTGCCACCATGTGCGCCGCTTTCAGGGCAGTTAACGTTTCCATTGTTCGATTTCCTTATGACCTGCCCAACAGCGTAGCCCCTCAGCCAAGAAACAGCTGATAGGCCGGGTTGTCGCTTTCGTCCCAGTATGGGTAACCGATCTCTTCCAGCGCCGCCGGCACCAGGTGGCGCTCGTCGTGGGGCACTTGCAGGCCCGCGACGACCCGGCCATCCGCCGCGCCATGGTTGCGGTAATGGAACATCGAGATGTTCCAGCGCCCGCCGAGCTTGTTGAGGAAGTTGAACAACGCCCCCGGACGCTCCGGGAATTCGAAACGCAGGATCACTTCGTCGACCACATGCGCCGCACGCCCGCCGACCATGTGGCGGATGTGCAACTTGGCCAGTTCATTGTCGGTCAGGTCCAGTACCGGGAAACCCTGCTCACTCAGACTGGCGATCAGGGCGCTGCGCGGGTCGTTTTCCGGATGGGTCTGCACGCCGACAAAGATGTGCGCTTCACTGCCGGTGTTGTAGCGGTAGTTGAATTCGGTGATCTGGCGCTTGCCGATGGCTTCGCAGAACGCCTTGAAGCTGCCCGGTTTCTCGGGAATGGTCACGGCGATGATCGCTTCGCGGCCCTCGCCCAGCTCCGCGCGCTCGGCGACGTGGCGCAGGCGGTCGAAGTTGACGTTGGCCCCGGAGTCGATGGCGACGAAGGTCTGGCCGCTGACGCCGCGCTGCTCGACATATTTCTTGATCCCGGCCACGCCCAAGGCGCCGGCAGGTTCGGTGATCGAGCGGGTATCGTCGTAGATATCCTTGATGGCGGCACAGATTTCGTCGGTGCTCACGGTAATCACTTCATCGACATGATCCTTGCAGATGTCAAAGGTGTGCTGACCGATCTGAGCCACCGCAACACCGTCGGCGAAGATGCCCACGGTCGGCAACACCACACGCTCGCCCGCCGCCATGGCGGCTTGCAGGCAATTGGAGTCATCCGGCTCGACGCCGATGATCTTGATGTCCGGGCGCAGGTACTTCACGTACGCCGCAATGCCGGCGATCAGGCCGCCACCGCCCACCGGGACGAAAATCGCATCCAGAGGCTGCGGGTGCTGGCGCAGAATCTCCATCGCCACGGTGCCCTGCCCGGCAATGGTGTGGGGATCGTCGTACGGGTGAATGTAGACGTAGCCTTTTTCATCGACCAGTTTCAGCGAGTAGGCCAGGGCTTCCGGGAACGAATCGCCGTGCAGCACCACTTTACCGCCGCGCGAGCGCACGCCTTCGACCTTGATCTCCGGGGTGGTCTTGGGCATGACGATGGTCGCTTTCACACCCAGCACCTTCGCCGCCAGGGCCAGGCCTTGCGCATGGTTGCCCGCCGAAGCCGTCACTACGCCGCGGGCGCGCTCCTCGTCGCTCAACTGGGTCAACTTGTTGTAGGCGCCGCGAATCTTGAAGGAGAACACCGGCTGCAAGTCTTCGCGCTTGAGCCAAATGCTGTTGCCCAGCCGCTCGGAAAGCTGGCGGGCAGACTGCAGCGGGGTTTCTACGGCAACGTCATAAACGCGCGAGGTGAGGATCTTTTTGACGTACTGTTCAAGCATCGGAAAGCATCACTGAGCGGGTTGGGCGGGACCAAGGAGTCTAACCCGCATTTTGGGCGGGCGACCACACTAAACAGGTGGTTTTAAGCCAGCGAAAAGATCGCAGCCTTCGGCAGCTCCTACAGGTTCGATGTTTTGACCTGCCAATCGGGCAATGACCTTCCCCGCCCCGAAGCCTATAATGCCGGCCTTTCGTCCCCTCCTCGGCACTCCGGAGCCCGCATGAACCAGGATCAACTCAAACAGGCAGTGGCCCAGGCCGCCGTCGACTTCATCCTTCCGAAACTCGACGACAAGAGCATCGTCGGGGTCGGCACCGGCTCCACCGCCAACTGCTTCATCGATGCCCTGGCCCAGCACAAGGGCGCATTCGATGGCGCCGTCGCCAGTTCCGAAGCCACCGCCGCGCGCCTCAAGGGCCACGGGATTCCGGTGTACGAACTGAACACCGTCAGCGACCTGGAGTTCTATGTCGACGGCGCCGATGAAAGCGACGAACACCTGAACTTGATCAAGGGTGGCGGCGCCGCCCTGACCCGCGAGAAGATCGTCGCGGCCGTGGCCAAGACGTTCATCTGCATCGCCGATGCCAGCAAACTGGTGCCGGTCCTCGGTACTTTCCCGCTGCCGGTGGAAGTCATCCCGATGGCCCGCAGCCATGTGGCCCGCGAACTGGTGAAGCTCGGTGGCGACCCGGTCTACCGCGAAGGCGTGCTGACCGACAACGGCAACATCATCCTCGATGTGTTCAACATGCAGATCACCAACCCGGTGGAGCTGGAGACACAGATCAACGCGATCGTCGGCGTGGTCACCAATGGTTTGTTCGCGGCGCGTCCGGCGGATCTGTTGCTGCTGGGTACCAGCGAAGGCGTGAAGACCCTGCGCGCCCAATAAGCCAGACTGCCCAAATTCTCTGGGCAGATGAATGACCTGTGGGAGCGAGCTTGCTCGCGATGAGGCCGTGTCAGTCGACTGAAATGCTGAATGACAGACCGCAATCGCGAGCAAGCTCGCTCCCACAGTATTTTGTGGTGTTGGTTAGAGTTGTGCGGGCTTCTTGAACACGTAAAACAGGTTCGGCTCGCTGACGAGGTACAGCGTACCGTCGTCGTCCACGGCGACCCCCTCCGCTTGCGGCACGGTTTTTTGCAGGCCCTGGCGCCCCTTGCCCAACGACATTGTGCTCAGCGGACGCCCGCTCACATCCAGCTCCAGAATCAACCGCGACTCATCCGACAGCGCCAGCAAATGCCCGCTGCGCTCGTCGTATTGCAGGCTCGACAGATCCCGCACGAACATCCCGGCATCACGCTTGGGGTCGTTGATCACGTGTATCGAGTAGGATTCTTCAGGATTGAAGCGCGGAAAACCGTGCACCTCGTAGATCAGCATCGGGTTGCGCTCCTTGGCAACGAACAGGCGCTTGCCCACGGAATCGTAAGCCAGGCCCTCGAAACCCTTGTTGCCGCCCATGTGGACGCCAATGGTCATCTGCTCGGCGTCTGCCGCATCGACGAAAGTGGTGTCCTGCTCCAGTCGAATCTTGATCAGCCGCTGCTGGCTTTCATCAGTGACCACATAGACGTCCTCACTGATGAACTCCACCGCCTCCGGATCGCCGAAACCGACCAGCGCCACACGGCGCAAAATCCTGCCGTCGAGGGACAACTCGATCAGCTCGCTGTGTTTGTTGGTGACGGTGAACAGACTTTTGCGCACCGGGTCGTAGGTCAACGCTGAAACGTTGTCCGCCAGGCCATCGATCACCTGCGCTTCGGTCACGACCCGGTATTGATCAAGGCCCATGGCCTGGGAACTCACCGGCTGCCACAGCGTATGCAGATTGAACCAGGCACGCTCGAACAGACGCAGGTATTGGCCGAACGCAACCAGGGCGATCAGCGAGATCACCGACAGGATCAGAATCAGGGATTTGGGGCGGGCAAATCGACGCATTCGGCTGGGCTCAGGGTCAAAACAGGCGGATGAAATATCACGCCCGTCTGAACTGAAGCTTAATGGCCGCGGGCCCTTTACGCATACACAGAGGCATTACCTCTGTTTTTCGAAGCGATAAAACAGGTTCGGTTCACTCACCATGTACAACGTGCCCGCTTCATCCATGGTCACGCCTTCGGCGCGCGGAATGGTGTTTTTCAAGCCGTTGAAGCCGCCCAACAGGGTGATGAAACTGACCTGCTGGCCATTCTTGTCCAGCTCCAGCAACAGGTGCGAGTCCGCGGACAGCGCCAGCATGTGGCCGGTCCGCGGGTCGATGGCCAGCGCCGACAGGTTGCGCATGTCCAGCGCATGACTGGCCAGCTTCAGCTTGTCGCCGGTCAGGACCTTGCCGTCCCCCTTCCAGGCAAACAATGCCGGCGGGCGCTCTTCACCCAACACCAGTTGCTGATTGCCCAGATCCCAGGTAACAGCCTCAAAGGCTTTGTTCTGGTCTTTGGAAGGGCCGAGGTCGTATTTCGGGAAGTCGGCGATGTTCAGTTCGCGAGTCTCGGCAGCGACCTTGACGATAGAGATCAGATGCTCGCGCTCATCGACAATGGCCAGTCGGCCGTCGCCCAGCACGGTGACGCCCTCCGGGTTGCTCCAGCCGACCAATGGCATTTTGCGCAGCACATCACCCTGCAGGTTCAACTCGACCAGGAAGGGGTTCTTGCCCATGACCGAAAACAGGGTCTTGGTCTGAGGGTCATAGGCCACGTCCGATGCTTCGTCCTTCTCCATGCCCGGCAACGGCTTGGCATCGATCACCGCCCGATAGTCCGGCAGCCAGACACTGGCCTGACGCTCGGCCGGGCTTTTGAATTGTTCTTTCACCCAGAGCACGCCCCGCGCATCCCAGTGCATGGCAAATGCAACGCCATAGGCGACAACGGCCACCAACAAAAGCCAGGTGTGCCAACGCAGGGCGAAACGTGAGCGGCGGGCAGGATTAAGCGTGGATAGCGGAGGAGTGGCCATTGGGGAATGCGTTCCAGAAATTCAGGCTAGGGGTAATAGCACAGTTTGGGGCCGGCTCAGAGGCCGAAAGCCCTGAAATTATCCAGACAGGATGTGAAAAAAACGGGAAATGACAGGGTGGGCCATCTACAGGCCACGACAAAACCAATGTGGGACCGGCGGTGCGACGATTTGACTTGCTCGCGAAAGCGGTGTGTCAGGCAACACTTATGTCGACTGTCACGCCCTCTTCGCGAGCAAGCCCGCTCCCACAGGGTACAACGGCGCTACAACTAGCGAACGCTGCTGCTAAAGCGGCTGGCGCCCGGCAGTTCCAGGACGATCTCGTCACCGACATTCAGCGGACCGACGCCCACTGGTGTGCCGGTGAGGATCACATCCCCGGCCTGCAACGAAAAGCAGCCGGCCATGTGCTGGATCATCGGAACGATCGGGTTGAGCATTGCGCTGCTGTTGCCGTCCTGGCGCACTTCGCCGTTGATGGTCAGGCGGATGCCGATGTCGGTCAGGTCGGCAAAGGTGCTGCCGGACACGAACGGAGCAATCACCGCCGCACCGTCGAATGACTTGGCGATTTCCCACGGCAGACCCTTGGATTTCAGCTCGGCCTGCTTGTCGCGCAGGGTCAAGTCCAGGGCCGGGGCGAAACCGGAGATGGCGTCGAGCACTTCTTCACGGCTCGGCCTGGTCGACAACGGCTTGCCGATCAACACCGCGATCTCCGCTTCGTAGTGCACCGAGCCGCGCTCGGTGGGAATGCTGAAACCACCTTCCAGCGGCACCACGCAACTGCCCGGCTTGATGAACAGCAGTGGCTCGGTCGGCACCGGGTTATCCAGTTCCTTGGCGTGTTCGGCGTAGTTGCGGCCGATGCACACAACTTTCCCCAACGGGAAATGAATACGCGTACCGTCGACATACTGGTGCTGATAGCTCATTTACCGTCTCCTGCCTTCAAGGGTGCGTAAGGTTTTCTGCTCAAACCGCGAAGATCTTGCCCGGGTTCATGATGCCGTTCGGGTCGAACACTGCCTTGACCGCTTTCATGTACTCGATCTCGACCGGCGAACGGCTGTAGGTCAAGTAATCACGCTTGGTCATGCCCACGCCGTGCTCGGCGGAGATCGAACCGTTGTACTTCTCGACGGTTTCGAACACCCACTTGTTGACGGTCGCGCACTTGGCGAAGAACTCGTCCTTGCTCAGGTTATCCGGCTTGAGGATGTTCAAGTGCAGGTTGCCGTCGCCGATGTGGCCGAACCAGACGATTTCGAAATCGGGGTAGTGTTCGCCGACGATCGCGTCGATTTCCTTCAGGAACGCCGGGACTTTCGACACGGTGACCGAGATGTCGTTCTTGTACGGCGTCCAGTGGGAGATGGTTTCGGAAATGTACTCGCGCAGCTTCCACAGGTTCTGCAGCTGGGTTTCGCTCTGGCTCATCACGCCGTCCAGCACCCAGCCTTGCTCGACGCAGTGCTCGAAGGTTTCCAGGGCGTGGTTGGCCACCTCTTCGGTGGTCGCTTCGAATTCCAGCAGCGCGTAGAACGGGCAGTCGGACTCGAACGGCGCCGGCACGTCACCACGGGCCATGACCTTGGCCAGGGCCTTGTCGGAGAAGAATTCGAAGGCGGTAAGGTCGAGTTTGCTCTGGAAGGCGTGCAGCACCGGCATGATCGAGTCGAAATCGGCGGTGCCGAGGACCATCGCGGTCAGGTTTTTCGGCGCGCGATCAAGGCGCATGGTCGCTTCGACCACGAACCCGAGTGTGCCTTCGGCCCCGATGAACAGCTGGCGCATGTCGTAGCCGGTGGCGTTCTTGATCAGGTCCCGGTTCAGTTCCAGCACGTCGCCCTTGCCGGTGACGACCTTCATGCCAGCGACCCAGTTACGAGTCATGCCGTAGCGAATCACCTTGATCCCGCCGGCATTGGTGCCGATATTGCCGCCAATCTGGCTCGATCCTGCCGAAGCGAAGTCCACCGGGTAGTACAGGCCGTTTTCTTCGGCCACGTTCTGCAGATGCTCGGTAACCACGCCCGGCTGACACACGGCGGTGCGGTCAGTGAGGTTCACGTCGAGGATCTGGTTCATGTAGTCGAACGACACGACCACTTCGCCATTGGCCGCTACCGCTGCGGCGGAAAGGCCGGTGCGACCGCCGGACGGCACCAGCGCCACCTTGTGCTTGTTGGCCCACAGGACAATGGCCTGGACCTGCTCGGTGGTCTTGGGGAACACGATGGCGGTCGGGGCCGGAGCGAAATGCTTGGTCCAATCCTTACCATAAGCATTCAGGGAGTCGGCATCGGTCAGCACCTTGCCAGGCTCAACCAGGGTCTTCAGCTCTTCAATCAAGGCAGGATTGGTCATCGACAGAACTCTCGAACAATTCATGGTCATCCTGAGAACGCTTCACGTCGCAGGAATGAGTGTTTAGCGGGGCGCATATGCTAGCATACCGACCCCGCAGCATAGTGCCCAACGGCTATTCTGCGGCACGGCTTTCTTGCCGTCCGGGTCAGCTCTGGGCTGCTCCCTTCCCTGCCAATTTTCTCCGGGATACAGGTTTACGCAGATGAGCAAGACTTCTCTCGATAAGAGCAAGATCAAGTTCCTTCTTCTCGAAGGCGTCCACCAATCGGCTGTCGACGTCCTCAAGGCGGCGGGCTACACCAGCATCGAGTACCTCACGGGTTCTCTGCCGGAAGCCCAGCTCAAGGAAAAGATCGCTGACGCTCACTTCATCGGCATTCGCTCGCGCACTCAACTGACCGAAGAGATCTTCGATCACGCGAAGAAGCTGGTTGCGGTCGGCTGTTTCTGCATCGGCACCAACCAGGTCGACCTGGACGCTGCCCGCGAACGCGGTATCGCGGTGTTCAACGCGCCCTACTCCAACACCCGTTCCGTAGCGGAGCTGGTGCTGGCCGAAGCGATCCTGCTGCTGCGCGGCATCCCTGAGAAGAACGCTTCCTGCCACCGTGGCGGCTGGATCAAGAGCGCGGCCAACTCCTTCGAGATCCGTGGCAAGAAGCTGGGCATCGTCGGTTACGGCTCGATCGGTACGCAACTGTCGGTCCTGGCGGAAGGCCTGGGCATGCAGGTGTACTTCTACGACACCATCACCAAGCTGCCATTGGGTAACGCTACTCAGGTAGGCAACCTGCACGAGCTGCTGGCGATGTCCGACATCGTTTCGCTGCACGTACCGGAAACCGCCGCCACCCAGTGGATGATGGGCGAGAAAGAAATCCGTGCCATCAAGAAAGGCGGCATCCTGATCAACGCCGCCCGCGGCACCGTTGTCGAACTGGACCACCTGGCGGCCGCCATCAAGGACAAGCACCTGATCGGCGCGGCCATCGACGTATTCCCGGTGGAGCCACGCTCCAACGACGAAGAGTTCGAAAGCCCGCTGCGTGGCCTGGACAACGTGATCCTGACCCCGCACATCGGCGGTTCTACCGCTGAAGCCCAGGCCAACATCGGTCTGGAAGTCGCGGAAAAACTGGTCAAGTACAGCGACAACGGTACCTCGGTATCGTCCGTGAACTTCCCGGAAGTGGCCCTGCCGGCTCACCCTGGCAAGCACCGCCTGCTGCACATCCACGAAAACATTCCGGGCGTACTCAGCGAGATCAACAAAGTCTTCGCCGAAAACGGCATCAACATCTCCGGCCAGTTCCTGCAGACCAACGAGAAGGTTGGCTACGTGGTGATCGACGTCGACGCCGAGTACTCGGACCTGGCGCAAGAGAAGCTGCAACACGTCAAAGGCACCATCCGTAGCCGTGTGTTGTTCTGATCGCGATCTGAGCAAAAAAAAGGGAGCCTTCGGGCTCCCTTTTTCATCGACGCAACAACGTTACTTGACGTTGACGGTGATCTTCTCGGAAACGATCGGCGGATCGAACGGCATGTGGTTGCTATCGCCCAGTTCAAGCTGCAGGGTGTGTTTGCCCGGCGTGAGCGTGACTTCAGCCTGGGTCTGCGCGGCGCCGAAATGCTGGTGGTTGGCATCTTTGGGGATCGGCGCTCCGGCGGCCGGCAACTCATCGACATCGATCAGCAAATGGTGATGACCGGTGTTCTTGGTGGGGTCGCCCGCCGGTGCCAAGGCAATATTTTCAACAGCGAACTTGACGACCACAGTCTGTGGAACATTCGCGCCGTCCTTGGGAGACACGATGGACACTTCGGCGCCTTTCGGAGCCGGCGTTGCAGCACTGGCCAGCACCGAAACACCCATCAACAGGCCAGCCAAAGCAGCACGTGACATAAAGGTTTTCATTCTCTTCTCCAGTTTTTTCGTAAAATCCGCGTGACCATGACAACTTCATGGCCATTCGTTGTCGAAGGCACTCGACAACCATAGCAAAGCGAGCCTGAATCAGAGGGTCGCGATAATAAATTCAAAGGAGTGACCATGCGCTTTCTGCCTGGCCTGATCTGCCTGCTACCCCTTCTGAGCCCTTTGGCTCATGCCGAACTGATTGATGACGTCAACGACCGGGGCGAGTTGCGCATAGCCGTTGAAGCCAACACTCCCCCCTTCAACTACAAGGATGGTGACAAGCTCGCCGGCTTCGAAGTCGAACTGGGCCAACTGCTGGCAAGTGAACTCGATGTCCGGGCCGACTTTGTCGTCACCGACGGCAGCGATCTGCTGACCGGCGTCGAAAGCGGCAAATACGACATCGCTATCAACCACATAGCAGTGACCCCGGATCTCAGTGATCGTTTCGATTTCAGCGAACCTTACGTTCAAGCCCAGGCGCAATTGATCGCGCAGAAAGAAGAGCCGCGCTCCATTCTGCTGGTGCAGTCGCTGACCGAAGGGAAGCCCAAAACCAACCCGGCCGTGAGCCTGGCGATTCCGTTTCAGAAGGGAAATCCGGCGTTCCATGCCAGCCTGGAAAGCGCCTTGCAGCGAATCAAGGATGATGGACGAATGCACGCGCTGGAGCAGAAGTGGTTCGGGGTGGATGTGGTGCCGAAGCTGCAGAACTGAAGTGAATGCAGAACCTGTGGGAGCGAGCTTGCTCGCGATGAGGCCAGTCCAGTCAACATTGATGTTGAATGTCAGGCCGCCATCGCGAGCAAGCTCGCTCCCACAGTGTCTTTTGTCGCTCGTTAATCGAGTGTTGCCAAGGCCTGCGCCGCCTGCGGCAGCTCCAGCTCACTGAACACCTGCACGCCATGGCGCTTGAGCAGCGCCGCTGTCACGCCCTCGCCACTGACCTTCACACCGCTGAACGTCCCGTCATAGGTCAACAGATTGCCGCAGGACGGGCTGTTGGCCTTGAGGACGGCAATGCGGATGCCGTGCTTTTGCACCAGTTCCAGAGCCTGATACGCCCCCGACAAAAACTGCGCACTGACGTCCTCGCCCTCGGTCGTGATCACCGAGGTCTGGCCATCGAGGACTTGCGCGCCCTGCCCGCCCGGAATTTCCGCTGCCGCCCGAGGCGTTGGCAAGCCACCGGCGACCTCCGGGCACAACGGTACGATCCGACCTTCGTCGAGCCAGTGCTGAAGCTGATCGAACAGCCCGCTGGCCCCGCCGTCGTAACGAACGCGGTGGCCCAACAGGCAGCGGCTGACGAGAATTTTCTGCATGATCAGAACGGCTCGTTGCCGCGCCGCCGGAACCAGCCCGTCAGCGACAGGCGATCGCGGGTCGCGGGCAGGACTTCGTGGGGAACCTCTCCGGAAAGAAACACCACCAGGCAGCCACCGGTAGGCTGCACGTCGTGGACGCGATCGTTGTCGAGGTACATGCGCAACGAGCCGCCGTGCTCGGGAAGCCAGCCGTCATTGAGGTAAACCACCGCCGAAACCATGCGCCGGTCGTCATCGCGAAAGCGATCGACATGCTTGAGGTAGAACGCCCCGGGCGGGTACATCGCAAAATGGCTTTCGAAATCCTCCAGGCCGAGAAACAGACCGCGATTGATCGCCTCGCGCAGGCTGTCCATCAAACTCAGATAGCTGTCGCAAGCCTCGGCCTGGCCGGGGTCGATCCATTGGATATGGTCGCCACGAATTCCTTCGCGGATCTCCGACGACGGCCCTCGACCCACGGCGGCCGGAGCCAGTTCACCCTCGGCAGCACGCTTGCGACACTCGGCCGCCAGCGCTCGGGTCAGGTCCTGAGGCAGGAAAATATTCTGCTGCGACCAGCCGTGCTCGGCCAGGTCGTCGACGATTCGTAACAGCAGCGGGTGATCAGAGGATATTTGCATGCCGCGCATAGTATTCCTGTGCCCGAAAATCCGACAGAGCCGCGCAGCGGGTTGATACGAATTCTCGACAAGTACGGATACCACACGGAGAATAGTCGCCTGCTGACAGGAGTCCCTATGCGCCGTTTGCTTTTATCACTGCTGATGTTCTGCGTTATGCCCGCCTGGGCAGACGGCCACGACCAGTTGTACAAGGTCGCCGGCTGGCCGGAACAACGCGCGCATTTCAACGACGCCCTCTCGGCTGCCCAGCAACGCTACCAGGGCAGCCTGCCTCCGGCGGTGTATCAGGCTCTGGTCAATAACAGCAATCAGCGATTTTCCGCCCAGGCCGTGGACCAGCGCGCCGAAGCGCAATTGCGCAAGAACCTCGCCGATCCAAAACCTGCACTGACGTTTTTCCAGTCGCCTCTGGGCAAGAAGATCGTCGCTGCCGAGTTGCTGGCGACCCGTCGCGACCAACTGGCGAAAAATGCCAAGGGCTTGCCAAAGATGCAGGCCAGCGACAGCCGCCTGCTGATCATCGGCCATCTGGCACAAGCGCTGCCTGCTCGCGAGGCCGGCGCGGAAGTCAGCCTGGCGATTGCCGGTGTGGCCGCCGACAGCCTGAGTTCGATGATCCCGGGATTGCTTGGTGCCGGTCAGGCCCAGGGCATGCTCAACGGCCAGCGCCAGCGCCTGATGGACCAGATTGGCAGCGACCTGAACAATACGCTGCTGTATGTCTATCGCGACCTGTCGGACGACGAGCTGGAAGAGTTCGCGACCTTTGCCGAATCGACGCAAGGCCAGGCTTACTATCAGGCGGCACTGGCGGCGATTCGCGCGGGGTTGGCGGTGGGGCAGAGCAATTCGAACCTGACCCAGTGAAAAGATCGCACTGTAGGAGCTGCCGAAGGCTGCGATCTTTTGATCTTGCTTACCGATTCTGACGACTCATCCGCCTGCTCAAAAACCCGAAATACTCCGTGCGCATCGCCAGTGTTTCATTCGCCAGATGATGCCGCGCCTCGGGCAACATCAAGACCTGCGGCCTATCAAACTTGCCCCGCAACACTTCAAGGTTATGCTCCCAATCCACGGTCATGTCCGCCTGCCCCTGCACGATCAGCGGCCGCCTGGTGCTGACAGGCGCCGCTTCAACGCGTTTGATCCAGCGTGCCAGCGCGCCCACCCAGGCCGTCGGCAGACGTAGCGGCTGCAACGGATCGGCTTGCAGGAACGGCAGAAAGGCCGGGTCGTTGGAGTTCTCGCTGAAGCGCCGGGCGATGGCTTTGACGAACGGCCTGAGCACGTAATAGCTCAGATGCGACCAACCCCACGCGCGCGGCCGCACCAAGGGTGCCAACAGGATCACCTGCCCCTGGGCCGGGCTGCTCGCCCCCGCATTCAACACATGATCGATCACGATCGCCCCACCGGTACTTTGCCCGCACAGGTGCCACGGTTGCGGCAAATCGAGGGATTGCGCCTCGCTGAACAACCCTTGCAACGTGTCCTGGTACTCGGCGAAATCCTTGATGCTCGCCCGCTCGCCACTGGACAAGCCATGTCCCGGCAGGTCGCAGGCAATCACCGCAAAGCCTTGGTCCAGCGCCCATTCGATCACATGCCGGTAGAGACCGGTGTGGTCGTAGAAACCGTGGATGACAAACAGCGTCGCCTTCGCCCGCTCGGGCCACCAGAACTGGCTGACCAGCTGATATCCATCGACCTCGAAGCGCCCAAGACCGCTGCGCACCTGATGCGATGAAAAATCCAGTCCGTAGAACTGCTGGTAGGCCTTCGCCTGCGCCGACAACGGCTGCCCGGCCGCCAGTGGCAGCAGACTTGCACGTAGAAGATCAGGGTCGAAAGTGGCCGGCATGGACGATTCCAGAGCGTGAAACGGACTTTATAGGCCTGCGATATTCTTCTGTCGCGGCAAGCATGGCAAGCTAGCCGACCTTCGAGGACTGAACCGATGCGCCCGCCCTTTCGCGCCACCCTGTTTGCCAGCCTGCTCGCCGTGGTGTGTGCCGGCGTATTGTGGGCGGCCTACGACTGGTTCCAGGGGCGTTACCTGCGGGCGTTCAGCGAGCACACGGCAATGTTTTCGGGTGATCCGCTGCGCCTTCCCGATGACCTCGCAGGCCCTGGTGCCATCCGCCTGGTGCATTTCTGGGACCCGGCCTGCCCATGCAATGTCGGCAATCAACAACACCTGACCGAACTGGTCGAGCGCTATGTCCCCCACGGCGTGGAATTCTATACCGTGCAAAAACCCGGTAGCCATGGCCAGTTAACAGGCACCTTGAGCCGCCTGAAATCCATCGACGTCTTGCCCGGTTCCGAACAGATCCCCGCCAGCCCGGCCGTGGCAATCTGGGATCGCAGCGGCAAACTGGCGTACTTCGGCCCCTACAGCGAAGGCCTGACCTGCAATTCCAGCAACAGCTTTATCGAACCCATCCTGCAAGCGCTCAATGAAGGCCGAGCGGTGAGTGCCACGCACACACTGGCGGTGGGGTGTTACTGCCCGTGGCCTGTCGATCCGGCGAAGTAGGCAAAGCCACGCCCATACGAATCCCTCCTACGGGCGATGCGCCAAGCCGGCGCGCCGTGTTAAACAGTGGCACCTGGAATCACAATAACAACAAGGAATCCCCATGAAACGCAGCCTGACCGCTCTCGCGCTGTTGATCGTCGTGCTGGCCGCCGGAGCCGGCTGGTACCTCTACAGTAAACAGCCGTCACGCCAGGGCATGGTCGAACTGCAACACCTGCAAGGCTCAGTCACCGTGCGCTACGACGAGCGCGGCGTTCCGCATATCCGCGCCGACAACGAACCCGACCTGTACCGCGCGCTCGGCTACGTGCATGCCCAGGACCGCTTGTTCCAGATGGAAGTCCTGCGTCGTCTGGCCCGTGGCGAACTGGCCGAGGTGCTCGGACCGAAGCTGCTCGACACCGACAAACTGATGCGCAGCCTGCGCATTCGCGAACGCGCTGAAACCTACTTCGCCAATCTCGACAAACAGTCACCCTCTTTCATCGCCATGCAGGCCTATCTGGACGGCATCAACCAGTATCAGGACAGCCACGCCAAACCCGTGGAGTTCGATGTGCTGGGCATTCCAAAACGCCCGTTCACCGCCCAGGACACCATCAGCATCGCCGGTTACATGGCCTACAGTTTTGCGGCGGCCTTTCGTACCGAACCCTTGCTGACATTCGTACGCGATCAACTGGGCCCTGACTACCTGAGCGTTTTCGATCTCGACTGGCAGCCCAAAGGCGTGCTCGACGGGACCGCACCTTCCCTGGCCAGCGCCGACTGGAAAGACCTCAACGCCCTCGCCCGTCTGAGCGAACAGGTCTTGGCTGACAACGGTCTGCCCCAGTTCGAGGGCAGTAACGCCTGGGTCGTCGCGGGCAGCCGGACCCAAAGCGGCAAGCCACTGCTGGCGGGCGATCCGCATATCCGTTTCTCCGCACCGTCAGTGTGGTACGAAGCACAACTCTCCGCGCCGGGCTTTGAACTCTACGGGCATTACCAGGCGTTGATGCCGTTCGCCTCCCTGGGCATGAACAACGACTTCGGCTGGAGCATCACCATGTTCCAGAACGACGACCTCGACCTGATCGCCGAGAAGGTCAACCCGGACAATCCCAATCAGGTCTGGTATCGCGGCAAGTGGGTGGACATGGTCACCAGCGAACAGAAGATTGCGGTCAAGGGCCAGGAACCGGTGACGCTGGTACTGCGTCAATCACCCCACGGCCCGATCGTCAACGATGCCTTGGGCAGCGGCGTCGGCAAGACACCGATTGCCATGTGGTGGGCGTTTCTCGAAAGCCAGAACCCGATTCTGGACGGGTTCTACCAACTCAACCGCGCCGACACCCTGGTCAAGGCCCGCAGTGCCGCGGCAAAAATCCAGGCACCGGGCCTGAACGTCGTATGGGCCAATGCCAAGGGTGACATCGGCTGGTGGGCGGCGGCGCAACTGCCGAAACGTCCGGCGGGTGTAAGCCCATGGTTCATCCTCGATGGCAGCAGCGCCGAGGCCGACAAGGATGGCTTCTATCCGTTCAGCGCCAACCCTCAGGAAGAAAACCCGGCGCGGGGCTACATCGTCTCGGCCAACTTCCAGCCGGTGTCGCCGACCGGCATGGAGATTCCCGGCTATTACAACCTTGCCGATCGCGGCCAGCAGCTCAATCGCCAGCTCAGCGACAAAGCCGTGAAATGGGACCTGGAAAACAGCCAGAAACTGCAGTTGGGCACTACCACCGCCTACGGTCCGCGCTTGTTGGCGCCGCTGTTGCCGGTGTTGCGCGAAGTGGTGAGCGACCCCGCCGAACTCAAACTGGTGGAGCAACTGGCCCAGTGGAAAGGTGACTACCCGCTCGATTCCACCAGCGCCACGCTGTTCAACCAGTTGCTGTTCAACCTGGCTGACGCGACGATGCACGATGAACTGGGTAACGACTTTTTCGAAACACTGCTCTCGACCCGGGTGATCGACGCCGCGCTCCCCCGCCTGGCTGCCAGCGCCGATTCACCGTGGTGGGACAACCGAAGCACCCTCGGCAAGGAGACCCGCGCCGACACGGTGAAGGCCGCCTGGCAAGCCAGCCTCGCACACCTCAAGAGCACCCTCGGCGCAGATGCCTCGCAATGGCAGTGGGGTAGCGCGCACACCTTGACCCATGGTCATCCGCTAGGGCAGCAAAAGCCGCTGGACCTGGCCTTCAACGTCGGCCCCTTCGCCGCACCTGGCAGCCATGAAGTGCCGAACAACCTCTCGGCGAAAATTGGCCCGGCACCCTGGCCCGTCACCTACGGCCCTTCGACCCGGCGCCTGATCGACTTCGCCGACCCGGCCCACAGCCTGACCGTCAACCCGGTTGGCCAGAGCGGCGTAGTGTTCGACAGTCACTATGATGATCAGGCCGAGGCCTATATCGAGGGGATGTATTTCCAGGCGCATCTCAATGACGAAGAAGTCACGGCCAATACGCGCAGTACGTTGAAGCTGTTGCCGGCGCGGGCAGCGCCATAGACTTTTGCTGACTGGACTGGCCCCTTCGCGAGCAAGCCCGCTCCCACAGTTGAAATGCGTTCCCCCTGTGGGAGCGGGCTTGCTCGCGAAGAGGCCCTCACAGGCAACAAAGATGTCAGCTCAAACCATCGCCGCAAAATTCAACCTGAACTGCTGCGGCGTCACCCCCAGCCTGCGATTGAACACACTGCGCATGTGCTGGGCATCGCGAAATCCACATTGATAGGCCACAGTCTTGAGCGGCGCCCGGGTGCTTTCGAGCATCACCCGCGCCGCATCGACCCGCGCGCGTTCGACGAACTCGGCCGGGGTGATTTTCGCTTCCCTGGCAAACACACGGGAAAAATTGCGCGCGCTCATGTTGGCCGAATTGGCAAGGTCGGCGATGGCTAAATCGCCCGTCAGGTTGGCCAGCACGTAATGCTGGACCATCGCCACCGCCGAGTCCGGTTCGGCGTGGGGCGTGAGGAACGGGCTGAACTGCGACTGCCCGCCCGAACGCTGGGTGAACACCACCAGCCGCTTGGCGACATTCAGTGCCACTTCCGGCCCGTGATCCCGGCCCAATAGATACAAGGACAGATCGATCCCCGCTGTAACCCCGGCCGAGGTGAACAGGTCGCCGTCCTCAACGTACAGTCGATCCGCTTCCACGCGGGACGAGGGGCACAGCGCCGCCAGATCCGATGCGTCCTGCCAATGCGTGGTGACCGTGCGCCCCTCCAGCAACCCGGCGCGGGCGAGCATGAAGGCACCGTTGCAGATCGAGCCGAACCGCTGCGCCCGCCCGCAGGCCTCGCGCAGCCAGGTGTCGAACGCCACGCCGAAACTCATGAACGGTAATTGCGGCCCGCCCGCCACCAATAACAAGTCGTACGCCTCGAGCGCTTCGCTGAAATGCCGATGGGCATTGAGTGCCAAACCGTTGGAGCACGCCATTATCCCGTGCTCGACACCGATCACCTCCAGCCGATAGTGATCCTGCGGGGCAAGGAATCGATTGGCCTCGGAAAACACATCCATGGGCCCGGTGACATCCAGCGACTGGACGCCGGCGAAGACCACGATGGCGATGGTTTTACTCATGGTTCGAAACGCCCTCAATGAATCAGGATTGACGCGTACCTGTGGCGAGGGGGCTTGCCCCCGTTCGGCTGCGCAGCAGTCGTAAACCGCTTGAACGCGGCTTACCCGAATGAGCATTGGGGCCGCTTCGCGACCCAACGGGGGCAAGCCCCCTCGCCACAAAAGCGGGTTTAGTGTGAGCCACCCTAGCCAAACCAGGCGCAACAAGCGAGGTTGGCGCGATATGCATGCTCATTGGCCGGGATCGCAGCCATGGCGCGATTGTCCGGATTCGGGGGCCGGAACAGACTGAAACCCTCAGCGCCACCCAGGCGTTCACGACAAGGAAAACTCCATGAGCACCACCATCGCCGGCATCAGGATCCCCGACAGCGCGCTGGCCAAGGCCACCACCGAATACATCCGTGACATCGAATCGGACCTGCTCTACCACCACTCGCGTCGGGTCTTCCTGTTCGGCGCCCTGAGCGGTGAGCGCAAGCAATTGGCCTACAACCCGGAGTTGCTGTACGTCGGCGCGATGTTCCATGACCTGGGCCTGATGGAGGGTCACCGCAGCGACAACGAGCGTTTCGAAGTCGACGGCGCCAATGCGGCAGCCGCATTTCTCAAGCCTTACGGGCTGAGCGACGACGATATCGAACAGGTCTGGCTATCGATTGCCCTGCACACCACACCGGGCGTTCCTCAGTACTTGCGGCCCACCGTGGCGCTGGTAACGGCTGGAGTCGAGATGGACGTGCTGGGCATGGACTACGCGGCGTTCTCCAGCGTGCAGCGTGAAGCGGTGGTGCATGCGCATCCACGGGGTGAGGGGTTCAAGGAGTGCATCATCTGCGCGTTTGCCGATGGCTTGCGTCATCGTCCGCAGACTACGTTCGGGAATGTGAAGACGGATGTACTGGTGGATCAGGAGTCGGGATTCAAGCCGATGAATTTCGTCGAGGTCATTCGCCAATCTCCTTGGATTTCCTGACCGCCAAAGAGCCTGTGGGAGCGAGCTTGCTCGCGATGGCGGCATCACAGTCAACATCGATGTTGAATGTCAGTCCGCTATCGCGAGCAAGCTCGCTCCCACAGGGGGTCGGGTTGGCCACAAAGTTGTGGTCAACCCGGCATCAGGCTCAAGCCGCTTCCGGTGCCTGCGCGCGACGCACGTCCGGTTGCTTCCACGAGTCGGCGGCCGCTTCTTCGATCGCTTGCTGGATCGCACGACGACGACCTTCTTCGGCGCGACGGCTGAAGAACCAGACCAGGAAAGTCACGATCGACACCGCCAACAGGATCAGGCTGGCCACGGCGTTGATCTCGGGCTTCACGCCCAGACGTACCGCCGAGAACACCTCCATCGGCAGGGTCGTGGACCCCGGGCCCGACACGAAGCTCGCCAGCACCAGGTCATCCAGCGACAGGGCGAACGACATCATGCCGCCCGCTGCCAGCGACGGTGCGATCATCGGGATGGTGATCAGGAAGAACACCTTCCACGGTTTCGCGCCCAGGTCCATGGCCGCCTCTTCGATGGACAGGTCCAGCTCGCGCAAGCGTGCCGAGACCACCACCGCCACATAGGCCGCACAGAACGTGGTGTGGGCGATCCAGATGGTGATGATGCCGCGTTCCTGCGGCCAGCCGATCATCTGCGCCATGGCCACGAACAGCAGCAACAGCGACAGACCGGTGATCACCTCAGGCATCACCAGCGGCGCGGTCACCAGGCCACCGAACAGGGTACGGCCTTTGAAGCGCGTAATACGCGTCAGGACGAACGCCGCCAGGGTACCCAGCGCCACCGCCGCCACCGCCGTGTAGCAGGCGATTTCCAGCGAGCGCACCACCGACCCCATCAGTTGCGAATTGTCGAGCAGGCCGACGTACCACTTGATCGACCAGCCGCCCCACACCGTCACCAGTTTCGAGGCGTTGAACGAGTAGATCACCAGGATCAGCATCGGCAGGTAGATGAACAACAGACCCACTACCAGCATCAGGCTCGAGAAACGGAAGCGCTTCATTCTTTACCCTCCATTTCCTTGGCCTGACTGCGGTTGAACAGGATGATCGGCACAATCAGGATCGCCAGCATCACCACCGCCAGGGCAGACGCCACCGGCCAGTCACGGTTGTTGAAGAACTCTTGCCAGAGCACTTTACCGATCATCAGGGTTTCCGGGCCGCCGAGCAGTTCCGGGATCACGAACTCACCCACCACCGGGATGAACACCAGCATGCAGCCGGCGATGATGCCGTTTTTCGACAGCGGCACGGTGATTTTCCAGAAACTGTTGAAGGTGCTAGAACCCAGGTCCGACGCGGCTTCCAGCAGGCTCTGGTCATGCTTCACCAGGTTGGCGTACAACGGCAGGATCATGAACGGCAGGTAGGAATAAACCACACCGATGTAGACCGCCAGGTTGGTGTTCAGGATCTGCAGCGGCTCGTTGATCCAGCCCATGCTCATCAGGAAACCGTTGAGCAGGCCATTGTTGCTGAGGATGCCCATCCACGCATACACGCGGATCAGGATCGCGGTCCAGGTCGGCATCATGATCAGCAGCACCAGCACCGTCTGCACTTCCTTGCGGGCAACGGAGATGCCGTAGGCCATCGGGTAGCCGATCAGCAGGCAGAGGATGGTGCTGAAAAACGCCATCTTCAACGAGCCGAGGTAAGCGGCGATGTACAGCTCGTCACCGGCCAGCATCGCGTAGTTGCCCAGGTTAAGCAGCAACTGCAGCTTCTGCTCGGCGTAGCTGTAGATTTCTGTGTAGGGAGGAATGGCCACGTCCGCTTCGGCGAAGCTGATCTTCAGTACGATGAAGAACGGCAGCATGAAGAACAGGAACAGCCAGATGAAGGGAACCCCGATGACCATCTGACGGCCACCGGGAATTATTCGATTGAGTCGGCGTTTGAATTTGCGCATGTTCATGAGCGAAGTACCACGCCGCTATCGTCTTCCCAATACACGTAGACCTGATCACCCCAGGTCGGCCGCTGGCCACGGCGCTCGGCGTTGGCTACGAAAGACTGGACGATTTTGCCGCTCGGCAATTCGACGTAGAACACCGAGTGGCCACCGAGGTAGGCGATGTCGTGCACCTTGCCGCTGGACCAGTTGTATTCGCAGGTCGGCATGGTCGGGGTCACGAGCAGTTTTTCCGGACGGATCGCGTAGGTCACGGATTTGTCTTGCACCGAGGTGCTGATGCCGTGGCCCACATAGATCTTCCGGTCGAGGTCCTTGCAGGTAATGATCGCGTGGCCCTCGGCGTCGTCGATCACTTCACCGTCGAAGATGTTGACGTTACCGATGAATTCACAGACCAGGCGGCTGGTCGGGGTTTCGTAGATGTCGATCGGGCTGCCGATCTGGGCGATCCAGCCCAGGTGCATGATCGCGATGCGCTCGGCCATGGTCATGGCCTCTTCCTGGTCGTGGGTCACCATGACGCAGGTTACGCCGACGCGCTCGATGATCTCCACCAGCTCCAGCTGCATCTGCGAGCGCAGCTTCTTGTCCAGTGCGCCCATCGGTTCGTCGAGCAGCAGCAGCTTCGGTCGCTTGGCCAGGGAACGAGCCAGGGCCACACGCTGACGCTGGCCACCGGACAACTGGTGCGGCTTGCGCTTGGCGTACTGGCTCATCTGCACCAGCTTGAGCATGTCGGCCACCCGCGCATCGACTTCGGCGGCCGGCAGCTTGTCCTGCTTGAGGCCGAAGGCGATGTTCTGCGCCACGGTCATGTGCGGGAACAGAGCGTAGGACTGGAACATCATGTTGATCGGCCGCTCGTAGGGCGGCATGTCGGTGATGTCTACGCCATCGAGGAAAATGCGCCCCTCCGTGGGCCGTTCAAAACCTGCGAGCATGCGCAGCAATGTGGACTTGCCCGATCCCGAGCCGCCGAGCAGGGCAAAGATCTCGCCTTTCTTGATTTCCAGGGACACGTCGTCCACGGCAATCGTCTCGTCGAACTTCTTCGTGACCCGGTCGATTTTGACCAGCACCTGTTTCGGTTGCTGGTCGCCCTCGAGGGCTTTCTTATAGGCGCCGGAGGCAACTGCCATTTACGAAACTCCCAGAAAAAAAGAGTGCAGTTCGCTCAAGGTGAGCCAACCTTGGATATTTGAGCCTTGAAACTATTTACCCGACTTGACCATGGTCCAGCTACGGGTCATCAAGCGTTGAATCTTCGGTGGCAACTCGACGGACACGTAGGTCTTGTCGAGCACCTCTTGCGGTGGATAAACCGCTTCGTCGGTGCGAATGGACTGTTCCATCAGTTTGTCCGACCCCGGATTAGGGTTGGCATAGCCGACGTAGTCGCTGACCTGGGCGATAACCTCGGGTTTCAGCAAGTAATTGATGAACGCGTGCGCCTCCTTGGGGTTGGCCGAATCCTTCGGAATCGCCAGCATGTCGAACCAGAGAGCGCCGCCTTCTTTCGGAATGGCGTAGGCGATGTTGATGCCTTTCTTGGCTTCCTGGGCACGGTTGCGGGCCTGGAAGATGTCGCCGGAGAACCCGACCGCCACGCAGATATCGCCGTTGGCCAGGTCGGTGATGTACTTGGACGAGTTGAAGTAGGTGACGTAGGGCCGCACGGCCAGCAACTTGGCGGTCGCCTTCTTGTAGTCTTCCTCGTTGGTGCTGTTGGCGTTCAGGCCCATGTAGTTAAGGACCGTCGGCATCATTTCATCAGCGGAATCGAGGAACGCCACGCCGCATTTGTGCAGCTTCTTGATGTTCTCTGGCTCGAACAGCACGCTCCAGGAGTCAATCTTGTCGACACCCAGCACGGCCTTGACCTTGTCGACGTTGTAACCGATGCCGTTGGTACCCCAAAGGTACGGCACGGCGTACAGGTTGCCCGGATCGTTCTGCTCCAGGCGCTTGAGCAGCACCGGGTCGAGGTTCGAATAGTTCGGCAGCTGCGACTTGTCGAGCTTCTGGAATGCGCCGGCCTTGATCTGCTTGCCGAGGAAGTGATTGGACGGCACGACCACGTCATACCCCGTATGCCCGGCCAGCAACTTGCCTTCCAGGGTTTCGTTGGAATCAAAGACGTCGTAGACCGGTTTGATCCCGGTCTCTTTCTGGAAGTCCGCCAGGGTGCTCTCGCCGATATAATCCGACCAGTTATAAATATGCACGGTGCCGGCGGCCTGGACACTGACGGCAATCGTCAGCCCGGCGCCCACCAGCATGGCATTGCGCAACAAAGAAAAAATAGGCACGTGGAGGTCCTCTGAAATTAGTTGGGCCCAAGTTGCCCCGCGTTACATGACAACCGTGATTGCCCAGCAACAAAACCGGCGCGCAACTTACCCTCGAAAAACCGTTCCAGCAAAACTTTTATACAGATACCTGTAGGAGCGAGCCCGCTCGCGATGGTCGTCAACGATGACGCTGGGTGCCTGACACCCAGCGGTGCTCTCAGGTTCATCGCGAGCGGGCTCGCTCCTACAGGGGTTTTACTTATTTACCCGATTTGATCTTGGTCCAGCTGCGGGTCATGATCCGCTGGGTCGCGGCCGGCAAGTCGGCAATCGCGTACAGCTTGGCCAGCACGTCCGCCGGCGGGTAAACGCCCGGGTCGCTGGTGATGTCTTTATCAACCAACGCAGTTGCAGCCGCGTTACCGTTCGGGAAACGCACGGCATTGGTGATTTCAGCCATGATTTCCGGCTTCTGCAGGAAGGTCATGAACTTGTAGGCGCCTTCGACGTTTTCGGCATCTTTAGGGATGGCGACCATGTCGTAGAAGCTGCCGGCACCTTCTTTCGGAATGTTGTAGCTGACTTTCACCTTGTCACCGGCTTCGGCAGCGCGGGATTTGGCCTGGTAAATGTCACCCGAGTAACCCACGGCCACGCAGATGTTGCCGTTGGCGAGGTCCGAGATGTACTTGGACGAGTGGAAGTAGGCGATCGAAGGACGGACCTTCATGATCAGCGCTTCAGCCTTGTCGATGTCTTCTTTCTTCTGGCTGTCGGTTGGCAGGCCCAGGTAGTGCAGCGCCACCGGAATCATCTCGGTTGGCGAGTCCAGCAGGCTGATACCGCACGCTTTCAGCTTGGCGGCGTTTTCAGGCTTGAAGATCAGGTCCCAGGAATCGACCGGTGCGTCGGCACCCAGTGCTGCCTTGACCTTCTCGGCGTTGAAGCCGATACCGATCGAACCCCACATGTACGGGAAGGCGTGCTCGTTGCCCGGGTCGCTCACGGAAACGGCCTTGAGCAGGTCGGTGTTCAGGTTCTTCCAGTTAGGCAGCTTGGACTTGTCCAGCTTCTGGTAGACCCCAGCCTTGATCTGCTTGGCCAGGAAGTTGTTCGACGGTACGACGATGTCGTAGCCGGACTTGCCTGCCAGCAACTTGGCTTCCAGGGTTTCGTTGCTGTCGAAGACGTCATAGACAACCTTGATGCCCGACTCGTCTTCAAACTTCTTGACGGTGTCCGGTGCGATGTAGTCGGACCAGTTGTACACGTGCAGTACTTTGTCATCGGCCTGAACCGCGCCCGCCATCAACCCCATCACGGACATGGCAAGCAGAGTCTTGCCAGCGAGCTTTTTACCTAGTGCCTTCATGCGTAATGCTCCAAATTTTTCTTTTTTGAACCACTTGTTCAGCGACCGAACCCGGGCAACTGGAACCGCGGCTAGTCTGGCAAGATCCACATCGGTCTTTCAAGGAAACGGCCACGCTTTCTGACAGTTCTGAGCGAAAGTTCCTACTTCATATGCAGAACTTCGGACTTCCGCTCAGAGCCTAGCACTTAGCCCTGCAATGCACTCAGGGTCAGGTCAAGACACTTGCGAGCCTTGGTCACCAGCTCATCGATTTCCGCCGGTGTAATCACCAGTGGCGGTGCGATGATCATGGTGTCGCCGACGGCGCGCATGATCAGGCCGTTGTCGAAGCAGAACTGGCGGCAGATCATGCCGACACCCTTGCCCTCGTAACGCTTGCGCGTGGCCTTGTCCTGGACCAGTTCGATGGCCCCCAACAAACCGACCCCGCGAACTTCACCCACCAGCGGGTGATCGTTCAGTTCCCGCAGACGCTTTTGCAAATACGGTGCCGTTTCTGCATGGACGCGCTCGATAATTTTCTCGTCGCGCATGATGCGGATGTTTTCCAGCGCCACCGCAGCCGCCACCGGGTGACCGGAGTACGTGAAGCCGTGGTTGAAATCACCGCCTTCGTTCAGGACTTCCACCACTTCGTCACGCACGATCAGGCCGCCCATCGGGATGTAGCCCGAGGTCAGGCCCTTGGCGATGGTCATCATGTCCGGCTTGAGGCCGTAGAAATCGCTGCCGAACCACTCGCCGGTACGACCGAAACCACAAATCACTTCGTCAGCCACGAACAGGATGTCGTACTTGGCGAGGATTTCCTTGATGCGCGGCCAGTAGGTGTCTGGCGGAATGATCACGCCACCGGCGCCCTGGATCGGTTCGGCAATAAAGGCACCGACGTTGTCGACGCCGACTTCCAGAATCTTTTCTTCCAGCTGATTGGCCGCCCACACACCGAATTCTTCCGGGGTCATGTCGCCGCCTTCGGCGAACCAGTACGGCTGGGCAATGTGGACGATGCCCGGGATCGGCAAGTCGCCCTGTTCATGCATGTACGTCATGCCACCCAGGCTCGCGCCGGCCACGGTGGAACCGTGATAGCCGTTCTTGCGGCTGATGATGACTTTCTTGTTCGGCTGGCCCTTGATTGACCAATAGTGACGAACCATGCGCAGCATGGTGTCGTTGCCTTCAGAGCCGGAACCGGTGAAGAACACATGGTTCATGCCTTGCGGCGCGATGTCGGCGATGGCCTTGGCCAGTTCCAGTACCGGCGGGTGCGCCGTCTGGAAGAACAGGTTGTAGTAAGGCAGCTCGCGCATCTGTTTGCTGGCGGCATCGGCCAGTTCATCGCGACCATAACCAATCGCGACACACCACAGGCCGGCCATGCCGTCGAGGATCTTGTTGCCTTCGCTGTCCCAGAGGTAAACGCCCTTGGCGTTGGTGATGATCCGCGGGCCTTTCTCTTTCAGCTGTTTGAAGTCGCTGAACGGAGCCAGGTGGTGATCATTGCTCAAGGTTTGCCATTCACGGGTTTGCGGATTGTTGCTGGTCATACGAATCTCCTAAAAAAATCAGGTGAAGGCGCCATTAGAGGACAACGGCGCCCGGCGTATCAGACGGCAAAGAGCAGGAATTCCCTTTCCCACGAACTGATCACGCGCTTGAAGTTTTCATGCTCGGCCCGCTTGACCGCGACGTAGCCAGTGATGAAATTTTTGCCAAGGTAGCGCTCGATGGTCGCGCTGTTTTCCATGCGTTCCAGCGCGTCTTCGATGGTCAGCGGCAGGCGCAGGTTGCGGCGCTCATAGCCACGCCCTACCACCGGCGCACTCGGATTCAGGCCTTCAACCATGCCGATGTACCCGCAGAGCAGGCTCGCGGCAATCGCCAGGTACGGGTTGGCATCGGCGCCCGGCAGGCGGTTTTCCACCCGACGGTTCTGCGGCCCGGCATCCGGAACCCGCAGGCCCACGGTGCGGTTCTCTTCGCCCCACTCCACGTTCACCGGAGCCGAGGTATCGGGCAGGAAGCGGCGGAACGAGTTGACGTTTGGAGCGAACAGCGGCAACAGCTCGGGAATGAGTTTCTGCAAGCCACCGATGTGGTGCAGGAACAGCTGGCTCATGGTCCCGTCATCATTGGAGAAGATGTTCCTGCCGGTCTCGATGTCGATGATGCTCTGGTGCAAGTGCATGGCACTGCCCGGCTCGCCGGTCATCGGCTTGGCCATGAAGGTCGCGGCCACGTTGTGCTTGAGCGCAGCCTCGCGCATGGTGCGCTTGAACACCAGGATCTGGTCGGCCAGGGACAGGGCATCGCCGTGACGGAAGTTGATTTCCATCTGCGCCGTGCCGTCTTCATGAATCAGCGTATCGAGGTCAAGGTCCTGCAGTTCACACCAGTCATAGACGTCTTCGAACAGCGGATCGAACTCGTTCGCCGCTTCAATGGAGAACGACTGACGACCCGTTTCCGGGCGACCGGAGCGGCCGACCGGCGGCTGCAGCGGGTAGTCCGGGTCGTCACTGCGCTTGGTCAGGTAAAACTCCATTTCCGGCGCCACGATGGGCTGCCAGCCTTTGTCGGAATAGAGTTTCAGGACTTTCTTGAGCACATTGCGCGGCGACAGCTCGATCGGGTTGCCTTGCTTGTCGTAGGAATCGTGGATAACGATGGCGGTCGGCTCGATGGCCCACGGCACCAGGTACACCGCACTCTGGTCGGGACGGCAGATCATGTCGATGTCGGCCGGGTCGAGCAGTTCGTAATAGATGTCGTCTTCGACGTAATCGCCGGTCACGGTCTGCAGCAGAACGCTTTCTGGTAGGCGCATGCCTTTTTCGGCGATGAATTTATTGGTCGGCGAAATCTTGCCCCGGGTAATCCCGGTCAAGTCGGCGATCATGCATTCGACTTCTGTGATCTTGTGGTTTTTCAACCAATCGGTGAGCTGGTCGAGGTTGTTACTCATAAATGCCTCTAGGCTTGAGTTGTCTGGCCCTTTTAAGGTCAGGCGTTGTTTGACGCATCGGCGTCGCGTTGTAGAGCGTTTGCGCGGCAGATTATCGTGTTTGCCAACACTGCCGCAGAGGCCGGGCGTGCAGAATCACGAGCGATGCCCCGAACGATGGTCAGGCCGCTATTGTGAATCGGTTCTATATTGAATGGAGTAACCGTAATGGGGGTGCCATCGCGACCGTCCAGAATATCGGACGGGGACGGTTGAACCGTCGCGGATGGGAGGATCACCGCAAGCGCCGAGACCACGGAACGGACGGCCGTGTCATCACTGATGTGATAAACATGCCGACCGACCTGTCTTGAGCAGTCGGTGACGCCGATTATCGGCAGGCGAGACATGAAGCACCCCGGTATTATTGCTGTTATGGGTTTGATTCGAGCTTAGCCTTGTTCATTTTTTTACACAACACCCCCGTAAAAAATACAACACGGCCCGCTCAAGCCTGCGGGCGCCATAGAGGCCAAGGGCATAAAAACGCCCCAAAGTGCCTCAAAAAAGCCACACGGGTGCTTTTTTAGGGCAAAAAAGGCCTCGCTTGACTTCGGCATGCCGTTCGGGTTGACTGAAACCAGAAAAGATCAATGATTGATATTTTTAACAACAAAGGTGTTGCATCATGTCGGTACCCCCGCGTGCCGTTCAGCTTAACGAAGCGAACGCGTTCCTTAAGGAACATCCTGAGGTTCTGTACGTTGACCTTCTGATTGCGGATATGAATGGTGTGGTGCGCGGCAAGCGCATCGAACGCACCAGCCTCCACAAGGTTTACGAGAAAGGCATCAACCTGCCGGCCTCTCTATTTGCTCTGGATATCAACGGCTCGACGGTGGAAAGCACCGGCCTGGGCCTGGACATCGGTGATGCTGACCGAATCTGCTATCCAATCCCCGATACCCTGTGCAACGAGCCATGGCAGAAGCGCCCGACCGCGCAACTGTTGATGACCATGCACGAACTCGAAGGCGAACCCTTCTTCGCCGACCCGCGTGAAGTGCTGGCCAACGTGGTGCGCAAGTTCGACGAAATGGGCCTGACCATCTGCGCCGCGTTCGAACTGGAGTTCTACCTGATCGACCAGGAGAACGTGAATGGTCGTCCGCAACCACCTCGCTCACCGGTTTCCGGCAAACGTCCGCACTCGACCCAGGTCTACCTGATCGACGACCTCGACGAATACGTCGATTGCCTCCAGGACATTCTGGAAGGTGCCAAAGAGCAAGGCATTCCGGCTGACGCCATCGTCAAGGAAAGTGCCCCGGCGCAGTTCGAAGTGAACCTGCACCACGTGGCCGATCCGATCAAGGCCTGCGACTACGCGGTCCTGCTCAAGCGCCTGATCAAGAACATCGCCTACGACCATGAAATGGACACCACCTTCATGGCCAAGCCTTACCCGGGCCAGGCGGGTAATGGTCTGCACGTCCACATCTCGATTCTCGACAAAGACGGCAAGAACATTTTTGCCAGTGAGGATCCCGAGCAGAACGCCGCACTGCGTCACGCGATCGGCGGTGTGCTCGAGACCCTACCGGCGCAGATGGCTTTCCTCTGCCCGAACGTCAACTCCTACCGTCGTTTCGGCGCACAGTTCTACGTGCCGAACTCGCCGTGCTGGGGCCTGGACAACCGTACCGTGGCGATTCGCGTGCCCACCGGTTCTGCCGATGCCGTGCGCATCGAACACCGAGTGGCCGGCGCCGATGCCAACCCGTACCTGCTGATGGCTTCGGTCCTGGCAGGCGTGCACCACGGCCTGGTCAACAAGGTCGAGCCGGGCGCTCCGGTCGAAGGCAACAGCTACGAGCAGAACGAGCAAAGCCTGCCGAACAACCTGCGTGATGCGCTGCGCGAGCTGGACGACAGCGAAGTCATGGCCAAGTACATCGATCCGAAATACATCGATATCTTCGTGGCCTGTAAAGAGAGCGAGCTGGAGGAGTTCGAACACTCCATCTCCGACCTCGAGTACAACTGGTACCTGCATACCGTGTAAGCGGTTGCGGTAGTGAAGAAACGCCGCCGGCCTCTCAGCCTGCGGCGTTTTTTTATGGCCGCCTTCGGCGGATCGCTGGCAAGCCAGCTCCCACAGGGTTCTTTGTCGACCACAAATCGGGTGTACGAAACCAATCCCTGTGGGAGCGGGCTTGCCCGCGAAAGCGTCCGGGCAGACAACACACAACCCGACTCGTACAATGCCCCCTGCCCCGCAGGAGACTTCAATGACACGCGTAGCCACCCCCCGCAAACCCCGCGCACGCAGCCAGGCCCGGATCGACTCGATACTCGATGCGGCCCGCACGCTGTTGGCCGCCGAGGGCGTGGCCAGTCTGTCGATCTACAGTGTCGCCGAGCGCGCGGAGATTCCGCCCTCCTCGGTCTACCATTTCTTCGCCAGCGTGCCGGCATTACTCGAAGCCTTGACCGCCGACGTCCATGCGGCCTTCCGCGCGTGCCTGCAAGCACCCATCGATCATCACGCCCTCGGCAGCTGGCGCGATCTGTCGCGGCTGGTGGAACAACGCATGCTCGACATCTATGCAGAGGACGCCGCCGCCCGCCAACTCATTCTGGCCCAGCACGGCCTGACCGAAGTCACCCAGGCCGACCGCCAGCACGACCTCGAACTGGGCGAGTTGATGCACAAGCTGTTCGATCACCACTTCGAACTGCCGACGCTGCCGAGAGATGTCGACGTGTTCGCCCTGGCCATGGAGCTTGGCGACCGGGTGTATGCGCGCTCGGTGCAGCAGCACGGGCAGATTACGCCACGCATGGCCGAGGAAGGGATGCGAGTGTTTGATGCTTATGTGGGGTTGTACCTGCCGCCCTATCTGCCCAAGCGCAGCATTCCATCCTGATTTCTTGATTGGCCTTACTGGCCTCTTCGCGAGCAGGCTCGCTCCCACATTTGAAATGCATTCCCCTGTGGGAGCGAGCCTGCTCGCGAAGGCCGCGCCACCGATCTCAATGAATCACACGCACAAAAAAACCCCGAAGGGCTCAAACCCTTCGGGGTTGTTGTTTACGCATGTGGCTTACAACTTGGCGATCGACACCTCAGTGGATTTCACAAACGCGATCACTTCACTGCCCACCGCCAGTTCCAGCTCTTTCACCGAGCGCGTGGTGATCACCGAAGTGACGATGCCGGAAGCGGTCTGCACGTCGATTTCCGACAACACGTCGCCGAGGACGATTTCCTTGATGGAGCCTTTGAACTGGTTGCGAACGTTGATGGCCTTGATAGTCATGATGTTGATTCCTGTCGTTGGGTAAGACTTGAGTTATTGAGCCCAGCGCAATTGCGTAGGCAAGGGTGAAACAGGTTCCGGCTCCGGTGGCTGACCGGGCAGCGCCAGCACGCGATTGAGGACTTCGGTTTCCAGCGCCGCCAGCCGATGGGAGCCGCGCACTCGAGGGCGCGGCAGTTCCACGTGCAGGTCGAGGCCGACTTCACCGTCTTCGATCAGGATCACCCGATCGGCAATCGCCACCGCTTCACTGACGTCATGGGTCACCAACAACACCGTGAAGCCGTGCTGCTGCCAGAGCCGTTCGATCAGTTGCTGCATTTCAATTCGGGTCAGGGCATCCAGCGCACCCAGGGGTTCGTCGAGCAACAGCAGGCGCGGCTGATGAATCAACGCACGGGCCAACGCCACGCGTTGCTTCTGTCCACCGGACAACGCTGCCGGCCATTCGTTGGCGCGGTCGGCCAGGCCCACCGCGTCCAAGGCTTCAAGCGCTTGCGGCCGCCAGTTGCCCTTGAGGCCCAGACCGACGTTGTCGATGATCTTTTTCCACGGCAGCAACCGCGCTTCCTGGAACATCAGCCGCGTATCTTCCCGCGCGTCACTCAATGGCGCGGCACCGGCGAGCAATTCACCGCCAGTCGGCTGATCGAGGCCGGCGAGCAATCGCAGCAAGGTGCTTTTGCCGCAACCGCTACGCCCCACCACGGCGACAAACTGGCCCGCCGGAATGTGCAGGTCGATCTCGTGCAGCACCTGCCGCGCGCCAAAGGTTTTTTGCAGCTCGCGCACCGCCAGCGGAATGCCGCGCAGCAGGCGTGGAGGTTGTTCCGCGATCATGCCGCACCTCCCTTGGCTACCTGATACGCCGGGTGCCAGCGCAGCCACACACGCTCAAGTCCACGGGCCGCGAGGTCGGCCAGTTTGCCGAGCACCGCGTACAGCAGAATCGCCAGCACCACCACGTCGGTCTGCAAGAACTCCCGGGCATTCATCGCCAGATAACCGATACCGGAACTGGCGGAGATGGTTTCCGCGACGATCAACGTCAGCCACATGAAGCCCAGGGCAAAGCGCACGCCAACCAGAATCGAAGGCAGCGCCCCCGGCAGGATCACCTGCCAGAACAGGCTGAAGCCGGTCAGGCCATAGCTGCGCGCCATCTCCACCAGCGCCGGGTCGACGTTGCGGATGCCGTGATAGGTGTTGAGGTAAATCGGGAACAGCGTGCCCAGCGCCACCAGGAAAATTTTTGCCGACTCGTCGATGCCGAACCACAGGATCACCAGCGGAATCAGCGCCAGGTGTGGCACGTTGCGGATCATCTGCACCGAACTGTCGAGCAGTCGCTCACCCCACTTCGACAGGCCAGTAATGAAACCCAAGGTCAAACCGATGCCGCCACCGATGGTGAAGCCCAGCGCGGCACGCCAGCCACTGATCGCCAGGTGCGTCCAGATTTCGCCGCTGCGCACCAGGCTCACGCCAGCTTCGATCACGGCAACCGGCGCCGGCAGAATCCGTGTCGACAACCAGCCCGCCGACACACTCAACTGCCACACCGCCAGCAACAACACCGGCAACGCCCAGGGCGCGAGACTGTGGATGATTTTCTTCATGACCGCGCCTCAGCTCTGGGACGCGGCTTTGGGCAGAATGTCGTTGGCGACCATCTCGCCGAACGGACTCACGTAGCCCGCACTTTTCGGCAGTTCAGGCCGCTCGACATCGAGGTGCGGGAACAGCAGTTCGGCGACTCGGTACGACTCTTCCAGGTGGGGATAACCGGAGAAAATAAAGGTGTCGATGCCGAGGTCCGCGTACTCCTTCACGCGGGCGGCCACAGTCGGGCCATCACCCACCAGCGCCGTACCGGCACCGCCACGCACCAGGCCGACACCGGCCCACAGGTTCGGGCTGACTTCCAGGTTGTCGCGGTTGCCGCCATGCAATGCGGCCATGCGCTGCTGACCGACCGAATCGAAGCGCGCCAGCGATGCCTGGGCCCGAGCGATGGTGTCGTCGTCGAGATGGGAGATCAGTCGATCCGCGGCTTTCCAGGCCTCTTCGTTGGTTTCACGCACAATCACGTGCAGGCGAATACCGAAGCGCACGGTGCGCCCGAGCTTCGCGGCCTTGGCGCGGACCTGTTCGATTTTTTCCGCCACGGCGGCCGGCGGCTCACCCCAGGTCAGAACCATTTCCACCTGTTCGGCAGCCAGGTCTTGCGCGGCATCCGAAGAGCCGCCGAAGTACAGCGGCGGGCGCGGCTGCTGGATCGGTGGATAGAGCAGTTTCGCGCCCTTCACGCTGATGTGCTGGCCGTCGTAATCAACGGTTTCACCTTCCAGCACGCGGCGCCAGATACGGGTGAACTCCACGGAAGCCTGGTAGCGTTCTTCGTGGCTGAGGAACAGACCATCGCCGGCCAACTCTTCCGGATCACCGCCCGTCACCAGGTTGAACAGCGCACGACCGCCGGACAGCCGATCCAGGGTCGCGGCCTGACGCGCCGCCACCGTCGGGGAAATGATCCCGGGGCGCAGGGCAACCAGAAACTTCAAGCGCTGGGTCACCGGAATCAGCGACGCCGCCACCAACCACGAATCTTCGCAGGAGCGCCCGGTGGGAATCAGCACGCCGCCGAAACCCAGTCGGTCCGCCGCTTGCGCGACTTGTTGCAGGTAGCCGTGGTCAACGGCGCGTGCGCCTTCGGCGGTGCCAAGGTAATGGCCGTCGCCGTGGGTAGGCAGGAACCAGAAGATATTGAGGCTCATGGAGTGGTCTCCTTGGGGGATCGAATTATTGGGCTTTCGCAACGGCGGCCGGCGGCGTCCAGATCACGTCTTTGATGCTCAATTGCTTTGGAATCAGCTTGAGCTGGTAGAAGGTGTCGGCGATTTTCTGCTGCGCCGCGACCACTTCCGGGGTCAGGAACAACGCGCCGTAGCCCTGGCGTTTCACCGAAGTGCGGGTGATGTCTGCCGACAGGCCGAGCAGTGGCGAGACTTGCTGGGTCACGTCTTCAGGATTGGCCCGGGACCAGTCGCCGACTGCGCGCACTTCTTCCACCAGGGTCTTGATCACCTCGGGATTTTTTTGCGCGTAGGGTTTGGTCGCCAGGTAGAACTGATGGTTGTCGACGATGCCCTGGCCATCGCGCAGGGTGCGCGCTTGCAACTGTTGTTCGGCGGCGGCCTGGTACGGGTCCCAGATGACCCAGGCATCGACACTGCCACGCTCGAACGCAGCGCGGGCATCGGCCGGCGGCAGGAAGACGGTCTGGATGTCGGTGTATTTGAGGCCGGCGTCTTCCAGCGCACGCACCAGCAGGTAGTGCACGTTGGAGCCCTTGTTGAGCACGACCTTCTTGCCCTTGAGCTCTGCCACCGACTTGATCGGCGAGTCCTTCGGCACCAGGATCGCCTCGCTGTGCGGCGCTGGTGGTTCATAAGCAACGTAAAGCAGATCGGCGCCGGCCGCTTGGGCGAACACGGGAGGGGTTTCGCCGGTAACGCCGAAGTCGATGGAGCCGACATTCAAGCCTTCAAGCAGTTGCGGGCCACCGGGGAATTCAGTCCATTGCACGTCCACGCCTTGGGCGGCGAGGCGTTTTTCCAGGGTGCCCTTGGCTTTGAGCAGCACCAGGGTGCCGTATTTCTGATAGCCGATCCGTAGCGTCTCGGCCTGGGCTTGAGTGATGGCGCCGAAGGTGACAGCCGCAGCAAACAGAGCGACCAGACCACGACGCAAAATGACAGGGCGCATGGCGCTCTCCTTTTTGCAGTTGGGTTTTGGCTGCACCTGCTTGCCCGTTGGCGGGCGAGTAAGGCCAGTACTTCAATTTTCGGTGGGGCTAATGTTCAGTGGAGCTCATATGCTCCAGCGAGCACTCAACAAACGTTCATTCAACAGGTTAGGATCGAGCGGCTTGGGCCGTCGTGCCATGGCGCTGAGAAACAGCTCCAGCGATTCATTCAGCCGTTGCTCCAGCTCCGGCGCCAACTGCGCCAGGGCGCTGCCTTCGCCGTAAGCGATCTGGCTGTCGACGGCGAAAATCCCGTGGAGCATTTCCTGGGCTTTCAACGCCGACAGCACCGGCTTGAGCGCGTAGTCCACCGCCAGCATGTGGGCGATACTGCCACCGGTTGCCATCGGCAAAACCACCTTGTGGCTCAGGGCGCGTTCGGGCAGCAGATCCAGCACGGTTTTCAATGCGCCGGAGAACGAAGCCTTGTACACCGGCGTAGCGATCAGCAGGCCATCGGCGTTTTCAATCTGTTGCAGCAGGTCAATGACCTTCGGGCTGTCGAAGCGTGCATGCAGCAAGTCTTCGGCCGGGAAGTCCCGTACCTGATAACTCACCACCTCCACGCCCTGTTCTTGCAACCAACTCCTGGAGCGGTCCAGCAGCACCCCGGAACGGGAGCGCTGACTGGGACTGCCTCCGAGTGAGACGACCAACATTCAGACGATTCCTTGAGCGGTGTTGGCGATTCGCGGTTTGCGATCTCGCTTCGATGGAGTGACCTTAACAGCTGATTCATATATCCATAAATCATATTTATTCATTTGGTTATTCACTATAGAGATATACAAATCGACTTCATTCGGGCAAAAAAAAAGGCCGTCGAAACGGCCTGAAATCCCCTGCTCTGTGGGTATCTTGAAAAGATCGCAGCCTGCGGCAGCTCCTACAGGGATTGGCGGCGATCTTTTGATCTTCAACGGTTCGGCTGCGGCGTCAGGCGCAGGTAAGGCTTGATGGCACGATAGCCCTTGGGAAAACGCTGTTTGATTTCCTCTTCATCCTTGAGCGACGGCACGATCACCACTTCATCACCGTCCTGCCAGTTGGCCGGCGTGGCCACCTTGTAGTTGTCGGTGAGTTGCAGCGAGTCGATCACCCGCAGGATTTCATTGAAATTGCGCCCGGTGCTCGCCGGGTAGGTAATCGTCAACCGGACCTTTTTGTTCGGATCGATCACGAACAGCGAACGCACGGTCAGGGTGTCGTTGGCGTTGGGATGGATCAGGTCGTAGAGGTCCGAGACCTTGCGGTCGGCGTCATCCAGGATCGGAAAGTTGACCACGGTACTCTGCGTCTCGTTGATGTCCTCGATCCATCTGTGATGCGACTCCACAGGGTCCACGGACAGTGCGATAGCCTTGACACCGCGGGTCGCGAACTCATCCTTGAGCCTGGCGGTGAAACCCAGTTCGGTGGTGCATACCGGCGTGAAATCCGCCGGATGGGAAAACAGCACGCCCCAGCTATCGCCCAGCCACTGATGGAAACGGATGATGCCGGCGCTGGAGTTCTGTTCGAAATCGGGGGCGATATCGCCAAGTCTGAGACCCATGGTGCTGCTCCTTGTGAGTGCTTGATGGGTTCAACTGTGCCTGTGTTTTTTATCTATTAAAAAGAATAAATATCGATTTATTTAGATCATTAAGAAATATTAAAGATCTGTTCACTGGACGTGCACGCACAACCCGTCGAAGATCGGCCACGAGGTTCGAGAAGGCCTTGAGTTGCTGCAAAGAGGGAACTTCAGGACGGGATTACGGGGGTGAACCCGTCCTGAACATGTAAAAGCCCCGCCCGGTGCAATACCGGGCGGGGCTTTTTTGCATCGGTTACGCGAGCGCTATTACAACAGCGGGATCGAGTAGCTGACGATCAAGCGGTTTTCGTCCTGCGAACGGGTGTTCGGCAGGTCGGTGCGCCAGGTAGCGTTTTTCCACGCCAGGCCCAGATTCTTCAACGGACCTTCCTGCACCACGTAGGCAACACTCAGGTCACGTTCCCACTCGGAAGCACCGTTGGCCGCCTGGCCACCCTTGGCGTTGACGGTATCGATGTTGTCGCCGTGCAGGTACACCAGACCCGCGGTCAGGCCAGGCACACCGACCTTGGCGAAGTCGAACGAGTAACGTGCTTGCCAGGTTTTCTCGCCGGCACGGCCGAACTTCTGGATTTGCGAATCGGTGATGGTGTAGTTCGACGAACCGTCACCCTGGTTCAGCCAAGGGAAGTCGCTGCTGCCGTTGCTGACCTGGTAACCGCCACCGAAGGTATGACCGGCAACCGAATACAGGAACAGGCCGCTGTACAGGTTGTTGTCGACCTTGCCTTTACCGTTTGGCGCGTTGTAGTTGCCAGTGGTGTAGTACAGCGGGTCGTGACCGTTGGCACCATCATCAGAGCTGTTGAAATAACGGAAATCCGACTTCAATACGCCCGGGCCGATTGCCCAGTTGTGAACCAGACCCAGGAAGTGCTGCTTGTAGAACTCTTCCAGCTTGCCGTAGTAGTACTGGGCCGTCAGGTCCTTGGTGATCTTGTAGTCGCCGCCGGCATAGATGAACTTGTTGCTGTCGCGGAACTTGGTACCGCGAGTGTTCGCACCGGAAATCGACATTTGATCGTTGTTGCTGGAGTTACGGCCTTTTACGGCTTCGATCTGACCGCCGACCAGCGACAGGTCCTTGATCTCGGCGGAAGTGATCTGGCCACCCTGCCAGGTTTGCGGCAGCAGGCGACCATCGTTGGTCACGATCACCGGGTTTTTCGGCTGCAGGGTGCCGAGCTTCAGTTCAGTCTGGGAAACCTTGGCTTTGGCGGTCAAGCCCAGGCTGGAGAAATCATCTACCGCCTCGCCATTGGATTTGCTCGGGAAAACCGTGCCGCCGTAAGAGGTCGCCGTGGCGCCGTTGGTACCGCCACCCGAATCCAGCTTGACGCCCAACAGGCCGATCGCATCGATACCGAAACCGACGGTGCCTTGGGTGTAACCGGAGATGAAACGCAGATCGAAGCCTTGGCCCCACTCTTCGTTTTTGTTGGGACCGGTACCGTCGCGGTAATCGGTGTTGATATAGAAGTTACGCAGCCCCAACGTTGCCTTGCTGTCTTCGATGAAACCCGCGGCGTTTGCCTGCTGGGCCAATACCCCGACGGCCACAGCCATGGCCAAGGTGGACTTGTTCATGTTTCGCTCCTCTCGTTTCTAGTTCTGATGTTCCTGGTCCCGAATCGATTGCCCGGGATCCTGAATGCATAAATTCGCGGCAAACCGTCTAGGTCGGTCGTTTGGCGGGCCGCAGGATACATGGCCTTAAAGCCAAAAAGAATTTCTTTGGATTTTTTAATACCGCTGTGGAATATGACTTCCCACGGCAGATCCGAGGTATCGGCGGCAAGGCCGATTCCTGAAACTGATCAATTGTCGAGGGACGAAATTGCCGAATCCGAGCTCAGGGATGAGTGTCGGACAGACGCACTTTAAGCGGGATGAATAAAAACTAAAAAGAATAATAAATAATCAATAAAGATCATTATGGAATATAAAAATCAGCTCAAAAAAAACCCCGTCAACAGACGAGGCTTTTTCACAAGGCTTGTTACAGGAAGCTGTAGGTGTAGTTGAAGATCACACGAGTCTGGTCAACGTCAGGGTTGTTGGAGACTTCACTGCCACGGTAGACGCCATTACGCAGCGTTACGCCGAAACCTTTGAGAGCACCCTGCTGGATGGTGTAGTCGATCCTCATGTCGCGCTCCCACTCGGAGCTGTCAGGACCACTGCCGCTGGTCGCCTTGATGTCATCGCCGTGCAGGTAGGCGATCGACGTTTTCAGGCCCGGCACACCCAGTGCTGCGAAGTCATAGGAGTACTGGCCGAAAGTGGTGTTTTCACCGGCACGAACAAATCCGTTGATCATGGAGTCGGTGAACAGGTAGAAGCTGGCGCCGCCATTCCCTTCCGGACGGCCATTGCCATCGACCACGTTGCCCTGGTTCAGGTAGACAAAACCACCGTCATCGCTGACGCGCTGATGACCGAGCAGGAAGGCGTTGCCACCCAGGGTGTAGGTGAACATGGCGCTCCAGGTCTTGTTATCGACCTCGCCCGGGTTCTTGGCAAAACCGTTGTTGTTGTTGAAACGGAAACCCGGATCACCGTTCCTGCCGTCGGAGCTGCTGTCGAAGTAACGAATATCCGTCTTGAAGGACTGGTTGGCGCTGATCGGTAGCACGTGGATCAAGCCCAGGAAATCCTGCTTGTAGTAGTCCTTCAGATTCGAGTGGTAGTACTGCAGGGTCAGGTCCTTGGTGACCTTCCAGTCAGCACCACCGTAGTAGAACTTGTTGCTGCCCTCTGTACCGCCAGCCACGGCCAGGCCGGTGGAGTTCGAAGAGGCGCGACCTGCCGAATGCTCCAACTGACCTGCGTTGAAGGTCACGTTGTCGATTTCTTTCGAAGTGATGGTGCCACCGTCAAAGGTCTGTGGCAGCAGACGGCTGTCGTTCGCGACCAGGATCGGCAAGTTGGGTGCCAGAGCGCCACCCAGGTGGGCTTCGGTCTTCGAGAAGCGCGCCTTGACGTTAGCGGCTGCACGGCTCCATTCGGACACGGCCGAACCATCGCTATCGCTTGGGAAGAAGGTGTTGTTGTCTGGGTGGTGACCCTTGCCGCCGTCCAGGTGGATACCGAGCAGTGCCTGGGCGTCGATACCGAAACCGACGGTGCCTTGGGTGAAACCGGACAGATAATCGAATTTCAGGCCTTCTGCGGACTCTCTCTGATCCGCACCGCCTTCACGGTTATCGTTGTTGTAATACATGGTCCGGGAACTGATGGACGCCTTGCTGTCTTCCAGGAAACCTGCGGCGCCTGCCTGCTGCGCCACTACCCCTACGGCCACGGCCAAAGCCAAGGTGGACTTGTTCATTGTGCAGCTCCTCTCGTTTCTAATTCTTGTATTCCTGGTCTCGAGTCGACGCCCGAAATCCTAAGATGCGCGATTAGCGCCAGACCGTGACCCATAAGTCAATCGTAACTATATGTGTCTACGACCATAGTCTAACCCCCGTTTTTTTGGTCCCTGCTGGGTCATGAATTCGTCATGAACCTGAAAAGAATTACCCGATTCTTTTCTAATACCGTTTAGGAATTTAGCTCCCCGATCGCCAATCACCCCAGAATAGAGGGTTTGGACCATAAGCTAATTCCTAATCGGTATTTATTTTTACTTTTTTAGATCGTTTAGTTTTGACGCAATTCGGAAACAAATCCTTTACCGAAAGGCGGCCCCATGACGATCAAACGCGCACTATCCGGATCAATTGTTACAGTTTGTGTATCGCTCGCATTTTCCCTCACCGCTCAGGCGGCGAACCTCACCGTCGGTTATCAAACCGGAATCGACCCCAGCAAAGTCCCCCAGGCCGATGGTCTTTATGAAAAAACCATCGGCCAGCCCATCGACTGGCGGCGCTTCAACAGCGGCCCGGAAGTGGTCACGGCGATTGCGTCGGGCGATGTGCAAATCGGCAATCTCGGCTCCAGTCCACTGGCCGCTGCGGCTTCGCGCAACCTGCCGATCGTCGCGTTCATCGTCTCGGCCCAGATCAATGCCGCCGAAGCGCTGGTGGTGCGCAACGGCAGCGGCATCGAAAAACCGCAAGATCTGATCGGAAAGACCATCGCCACGCCTTTCGTTTCAACCTCCCACTACAGCCTGCTCGGTGCGCTGAAGCACTGGGGCCTGGACGGCTCGAAAGTCAAAGTGGTGAACCTGCAGCCAGCAGAAATTGCCGCTGCCTGGAAGCGTGGTGATATTGATGGCGCGTTTGTCTGGTCGCCTGCACTGGGGGAAATCCGCAAGACGGGCAAGACCCTGACCGACGCTGCACAGGTCGGCCAATGGGGCGCGCCAACCTTCGAAGTCTGGGTAGCGCGCAAGGATTACGCAGAGAAGCACCCAGAGGTGGTAGCCAAATTCGCCAAGGTCACTCTGGATTCGTTCGCCGACTATGCCGCCCATAAGGACCAATGGACCGTTGATTCGGTGCCCGTCCAGAAAATCGCCAAACTGACCGGTGCCAACGCCGCCGATGTGCCGGAGCTATTGGCCGGTTCCGCATTCCCGGATGCCAAGGCGCAACAGGGCAGCGCGCTGCTGGATGGCGGCACGGCCAAGGCCATTGGCGAGACGGCGAAATTCCTGAAGGAGCAAGGGAAGGTGGAGACGGTGCTGCCGGATTATTCGCCGTATGTCAGCGCGAAGTTTGTCCAGAAGTAACACAAGGTTCCTGTAGGAGCTGCCGCAGG
>NZ_AKJO01000102.1:0-40719 GCF_000282295.1 Pseudomonas sp. GM33 | reverse complement strand
CCGCTGTATCAAACCCTTGGGAACTAGCCACGTTGTTGATCAACGGCAAGAAAGTGGAAAGGGGCGCAAAACCCGTTTTGCTCCGTGGGCAGGAGAACGAAGTGACAGTGGAGAATCCACCCGAGCTCGTCATGACGGTCAGGCTGGGACTGCCTGCGAATGGAGGTTTGAACATCGATGCATCGCCGGATTTTAAAGATTGGGTTGCCCCCAATAATGGCAAATTCACTTGGATAATTACACCGGAGGCTGACAAGAGCGGCCTTATCACCCTGGTTTTTTATAGCCGGGAAGTGGATCCGGTGTGGGATCACCGAAGCCTGGTGATTTCGAGCAACCTGGGCGATGAGGCTGAAGCCTTGATTGGCGGTGTACCCGTTCCTGTAGAGGGTAGCGATTTCAAAGTAGGGGACAGCTGGGTGCTAACGTTGGAAATCAAACCTGACAGCCCATTAAGATCTCTGCCAATTGCACTCAATTGTTCGACTATCGAGGGTCCTGACCTTGAATTGAAGAGCGAGCCTGATTTTCTTTTGCCGCAGACGGACTACGTGTGGACCGTAACTGGTGTGAAGGGCGATGGAGCCTTTCGGTTGAGCCTGCACGGCGACGGCATGACCGATGCCTTGGATCTGCCTATTTGCAGGTTGACCTCTGCAAGGCCTGTAGCGGACTACGTTAGCGTACAGATCGATGGCAAGCCGTTGACAAGCGGTCGGGACGCTCCTTTCACTTCATGGGGCCTGCATACGATCACACTCATGCCCAAACCCGGAGTCACTGTTCCCGACAAGGTCAAGCTGAAAGCGGACAGACCTGATTTTCTTTTGATAACACCCGGCCGTGAGGTTGCTCAGACTTTAGATCCCGTGAAAGGGGCTACCTGGGAATGCAGGTGTACAGGGTCAGGTGCGGAGCTAAGAAGTTTTATCGAGGCGTCGTTCGATAAGTTACCTTCTAGGCCTCTGGGCATAATGGGGGCGGTGACCCCAGGTAAATACGAATTGAGTTTCTTTGATGCAAGTGGGCAACATCCTTTTCCTCCTCCCAGCTCTGATGGTCCTCTTGTTGTCAAGGCCGGGGAACTTATAGGGCTTAACGTGAGAGTCAAGGATCTTCCAATTCAAAACCCGGTTGAAGGAGTAAGTGTCGTGTTTACGAAGCCCGATTTTGGCGATGAGACAGCAATATCCAATGCGTCGGGGAGGGCATCCTCTGTCAGTGGGGTTCATTATTCTCAATCTGGCAGGCTTGTCGAAATTGTCGCTAAAACGACCGAAGTAACAGGTCAAGTTTCCATGGCGCGATTGCAGATAAAAATTAGCTGACACGCTGCTGTATTGCCATTTGAAAAGTGCTCAAGGGGCTCCCCGTTTAACTGGAGCTCCACTGTGCGGCCTACGCACTTTGGTTCTGCGATGCCAGTGCCTCCCCCATGGCTGGGACTACATGCTCGATAGCTGCCGATAGCGACTTCAAGAACGCCATCGGCTGCTTTTTCAGTCAAAATACTCAATCAGGACAAGAACCCGCCATCCACATTCAACGAAACCCCAGTCGTATAACTGGAAGCATCACTCGCCAAATACAGCACCGCCCCCGCCATCTCACTCGGGTCCGCCACGCGCTTCAACGGAATCTGCTGCAGCGCCGTGTTCAAGATCGCCTCATTCTTCACCAGCGCCGAAGCAAACTTGGTGTCGGTCAGGCCCGGCAGCAGGGCATTGCAACGAATCCCGAACTGCGCGCATTCCTTGGCGAACACCTTGGTCATGTTGATCACCGCCGCCTTGGTCACCGAGTAGATGCCCTGGAAGATCCCCGGCGAAACGCCGTTGATCGACGCGACGTTGATGATGCTGCCACCACCGTTTTCGCGCATCAGCTTGCCGGCTTCGACCGACATGAAGAAGTAGCCGCGGATGTTCACGTCGACGGTTTTCTGGAAAGCGCTGAGGTCGGTGTCCAGGACGTTGCAGAATTGCGGGTTGGTCGCGGCGTTGTTGACCAGGATGTCGAGGCGGCCGAACTGTTCCTTGATGCCGGCGAAGACCTGGCTGATCTGTTCCATTTCGCCGATGTGGCAGGCGATGGCGGTGGCCTTGCCGCCGGCAGCGATGATGGCGTCGGCGACGTGCTGGCAGCCTTCAAGCTTGCGGCTGGAGACGATCACGTGGGCGCCTTGCTGGGCCAGCAGTTTGGCGATGGCTTCACCGATGCCACGGCTGGCACCGGAGACGAAAGCGATCTTGCCGTCGAGGTCGAACAACTGAGTCTTGGACATGGGATTCCCTTATGAAAAGTCTTGTTATCGAGTCAAATGCCGTGTGCGGCCAATGCTGTTCAGTTGAAGCCGGTCAGTGCGCGTTATCGTTCACGATCATCGCGAGCAGGCTCGCTCCCACAGGGATCGCGTACGGTCAAAGGCTGGATTTCTGGATGACCTGCAGGCTCATCTGCTCCAGCAGCTTGTTCATGTGAATGAACTGCGCGAAGCGTTTGTCCTGGGTCTGGCCGTGGTAGAAGCGGTAGTAGATCTGCTGCACGATGCCGGCCAGACGGAACAGGCCGTAGGTGTAGTAGAAGTCGAAGTTGTCGATCTGGATGCCCGAGCGTTGGGCGTAGTAATCGACGAACTCGCGGCGGGTCAACATGCCCGGCGCGTGGCTTGGCTGGCGGCGCATCATCTGCACCGGTGCCGGATCATCGGCTTCGATCCAGTAGGCGAGGGTGTTGCCCAGGTCCATCAGCGGATCGCCCAGGGTGGTCAGCTCCCAGTCGAGCACGCCGATGATCTGCATCGGGTTGGCCGGGTCGAGGATCACGTTGTCGAAGCGGTAGTCGTTGTGCACGATGCTGGAGGTCGGATGGTCGGCCGGCATCTTGTCGTTGAGCCAGGCTTTCACCTTTTCCCATTGTGGCGCATCGGGGGTCAGGGCCTTCTCGTAGCGATCGCTCCAGCCTTTGATCTGGCGCGCCACGTAGCCTTCTGGCTTGCCGAGGTCACCGAGGCCATAGGCGTTGTAGTCGACCTGGTGCAGTTCGACGAACTTGTCGATGAAGCTCTTGCACAGGGCTTCGGTTTTCGCTGAGTCCAGCCCCAGTTCCGGCGGCAGGTCGGAGCGCAGGATGATGCCGTTGACCCGTTCCATCACGTAGAACTCGGCACCGATCACCGATTCGTCGGTGCAGTGCACGTAGGCTTTCGGGCAGTACGGAAATCCGTCGCGCAGTTGATTGAGGATGCGGAATTCACGGCCCATGTCGTGAGCCGACTTGGCCTTGTGGCCGAAGGGCGGGCGACGCAGGACGAACTCCTGTTCGGGGTATTCCAGCAAGTAGGTGAGGTTTGAAGCGCCGCCCGGGAACTGGCTGATCTTCGGCAAACCGCTGAGCCCCGGTATATGGGCCTTGAGGTATGGATCGATCAGGCTGGCATCGAGCTCTTCGCCGGTGCGGATACGGGTGGACTGGTCAGTAAGCGCCATGCTTATCCCTTCTGCTTATTCTGGAGGCCTGAAACTATTGGCTAATCTAATGCGCACACCCCGCAGCCACAACCGCGATCGGCTCTTATAGGTGAGCGTGTTGCCGGCCAATCATTGTTTTTGATACAGCTGTTTGAATTGCCGTCAATGAACGACCCGGCTCCTGGCCGGCGGCAAGTCGATCGGCGTCAGCACCGGTTGGCTGGAGAAAAACGCCACGAGGTTCTTGCCCACCAGTTCGACGGTGCCCTGGGTGGCTTCCGGGGACAGTCCGGCGACATGGGGCGTGAGGATCACGTTGCTCAGGGTCTTGAGCGCATCCGGCACCTTCGGTTCGGCGTCGAACACATCCAGCGCGGCGCCGGCGATCCGGCGTTGCTCCAGGGCGGTGATCAGGTCAGCGGTGGCAATCACACTGGCCCGAGCGATGTTGACGATGAAACCTTGGGGGCCCAAGGCGTCGAGCACCTGGCGATTGATCAGGTGCTTGGTGCCCAGGCCGCCGGGCGTGGCGACGATCAGGAAGTCCGAGGCGCGCGCCAGTTCGGTCGGGGTCGAGCAGAACGTGTAGGGCACATCGCTGCGACGTTGGCGGTTGTGATAGCCGATGCTCATGTCGAAGCCGGCACCGGCACGTTTGGCGATGGCCATGCCGACCGCGCCGAGGCCGAGGATGCCCAGGCGCTTGCCGGCGAGGGAAGGGCGCATGATCTTCGGCCACTCGCCTCGCCGAACGGCGGCATCACAGCGGGGCACATCGCGTACCAGCGACAGCAGCAGCGCCATGGCATGGTCGGCGACGGACGAGGCGTTGACCCCGGCACCATTGGTGACGGTGATGCCCCGGTCGGCGGCGGCCTGCAGGTCGACGTGTTCATAGCCGGCGCCGATCACGCAGATGATCTTGAGTTTGGGCAGCGCGGCGATTTCATCGGCATACAGCCCCAATGGTCCACGGGTCAGGACGGCGTCGATCTGCCCGGCGTGGCGGGCGATGGCTTCGGCACGCTCGGCGGGCGTCGGGGCCAGTATCAGGTGGAAGCCCTGATGTTCGAGGATAGGCAGGTAATCATTGATGGTTTCAACCAGTACCAGAACGGTTACAGGCATGCTTGGCTCCCTGTGGGCATCGGAAAATCGGCTCGAACGTCGCTTGAGATTGCTGATTTCAGGATAGCTTGGCAACCGCCGGCGATCGCAGTCTGCGCCATTTCATGCGGAACTGCGTGTGTAGGAGCTGGCCTGCCAGCGATGGTCGTTAACGATAACGCGTGTGAGCTGGATGAACGCGGCGCACTGGAGTCCATCGCCAGCAAGCTGGCTCCTACAGTTTCCCGGGAATGCGTAAAGACGACGCTGAGAGTGCTGCCCGTGCAGCCTCGAGAATTTCATCCGACAGTGGATCGCCGCGGGTTGCCCGGGACAACATCAGCGCGCCGAACATCAGTGAATACTGCACCAACGCCTGCTGCCGTTTGTCGGCTTCGTCTTCGGTGTCGAGCAGTGAGCCCAGGGAGTCGAGCAGGTTGTTCAGGCCCTGCAGATAGGTTTGACGCAAACCGCTCTCGGCGGTCTCGTGGCACATGTCCCCGGCAAAGGCCACCACCGGGCAGCTGTCGCCCGGATTGTCCCGGCTTTCGCTGGACAGGTACGTTCCGACCACGGCGCGGCGGGCGGTGTCCTTGCTCTCCTGATCGGCCACCCGTGCTTGCCAGCGTTGCGCGGCCTGCTCGAAGGCCCGGCCACTGGCCTCTTGCGCCAGGGCTTCGCGGGATTCGAAGTGCCCGTAGAAGCCGCCGTGGGTCAGGCCCGCGGCGGCCATCACATCGACCACACTGATCCCGTGCAAGCCGCGTTCGCGGAACAGCCGCGTGGCGGCATCGACGATGGTCTCGCGGTTGAGGTCGGCTTGTTTGCGGGAAACGCGGGGCATGGGGCTTTCTCGGTTGCAGGTTGAATATCAGAGGGCGTATTGGGCAATTCCGTTGCCGAACGACCAGTTCTCTTTTTTGACTTCCACCAGATTGATGAAAACATCCTCCAGGCGCACGTCCAGCTCTGTGTGAAGGCTTTCGGCGATGGTTTTGTAGAGGCGTTTTTTCTGCTCGACGGTTCGCCCTTCGCTCATGGTGATCTGGATCACCACCAACTGGTCCGTGCGGTCGATACCCAGGTAACCGGGATCAAAGATGAAATGCTGCTCATCGTGTTCGGCGAGTATCTGGAAATTATCGTTCTCCGGCACGCCGATGGTGCTGTGCATGGCGGCGTAGATCAGTTGGCCGATGCGTTTGGCGTGGGTGGGGTCCTGATGTTTTTTGATGTCGACGCGAACCAGTGGCATGGGAAGACTCCAGGAGGAATGCAGGTTGTTTAAAAATACATGATGGTAGACCTTTATCAAGTGCGGATGATGAAATGCCGATGGCGATCTCGAAAACAAACAGAAAACCTGTAGGAGCGGGCTTGCTCGCGAAGACGGCGGCACATTCAGCATTGATGTGTCTGACACACCGCTTTCGCGAGCAAGCCCGCTCCCACAGGATTTTTTCGTCAATCTGGTACCGCCGTTCCTCACCTAAGTCTTTGCTTCTGTTCACTAATCCTCCAGAATCGCGCCCCTGTTCCGGTCAGGGCGCTGCCTGTCGGGTATTCCGACGCGTTCTGACCGGGTGGCAAGTGACCGGAATGTGGAGATCCCACCGGATGAATGATCAGGCCAATAGCGTCAACAAACGCTATGTAGCAGCAACACCCGCAACGCTTTCGAGCTGGAATCGCCAGGACACCACGTGGATGCTGGGCCTGTTTGGCACGGCGATTGGTGCGGGCACCCTGTTTTTGCCGATCAATGCGGGCCTCGGCGGTTTCTGGCCGCTGCTGATCCTGGCGTTGCTGGCGTTCCCGATGACGTTCTACGCGCACCGCGGGCTGACCCGCTTTGTGTTGTCCGGTCGCGAAGGCGCCGACATCACGGAAGTGGTGGAAGAGCATTTCGGCATCAAGGCCGGTGCGCTGATCACCTTGCTGTACTTCTTCGCCATTTTCCCGATCCTGCTGATCTACAGCGTGGCCCTGACCAACACCGTGGGCAGCTTCCTCGAGCATCAACTGCACATCACGCCGCCACCGCGCGCCGTGCTGTCGCTGGTGCTGATCCTCGGCCTGCTGGCGGTGGTGCGTTGCGGTGAGCAACTGATCGTCAAGGCCATGAGCCTGATGGTCTATCCGTTCATCGTCGCCTTGCTGTTCCTGGCGGTGTACCTGGTTCCGCACTGGAACGGCGGCATCCTGACCACCGCCAGCAGCGTGCCGGCACCCTCGGCGCTGTTGCACACCCTGTGGCTGGCGATTCCGGTGATGGTGTTCTCGTTCAACCACTCGCCAATCATCTCGGCCTTCGCCGTGGACCAGAAGCGTCGCTACGGGGAGCATGCCGAGGAGCGCAGCTCGCAGATCCTGTCCCGCGCCCACTTGTTGATGGTGGTGATGGTGCTGTTCTTCGTCTTCAGTTGCGTGCTGACCCTGTCGCCAGCGCAACTGGCTGAAGCCAAGGCGCAGAACCTGTCGATCCTGTCGTACCTGGCCAACCACTTCAGCAACCCGACCATCGCCTTTGCGGCGCCGTTGATTGCCTTTGTGGCCATTTCCAAGTCGTTCCTGGGGCACTACATCGGCGCCAGCGAAGGTCTCAAGGGGCTGATCGTCAAGAGCGGCAAGCGTCCGTCCGCCAAGGCCCTGGACCGCATGACCGCCGCGTTCATGCTGGTGGTGTGCTGGATCGTCGCCACGCTGAACCCGAGCATCCTGGGCATGATCGAAACCCTTGGTGGCCCGGTGATCGCGGCGATCCTGTTCCTGATGCCGATGTACGCCATCCGCAAGGTGCCGGCGATGGCACGCTATCGCGGTCAGGCGTCCAACGTTTTCGTGACGGCGGTGGGCCTGGTGGCGATTACCGCGTTGATTTATTCGTTGAGCGCGTAACGCTGCGATCTTTTGATTTTCAGCTACAGTGGCCGCTGCACGTGATACGTGCAGCGGCTTTTTTTCGCCTGGAGACATTCGATTGTCGAGCGCCCCCAACGCAACCCCCACCGAGCAACCCAAGCGCTGGCAGGACCTGTTGGCCGGGTTGTCGATAGCCGGCCTGTTGTTGCCCGAAGCCGTCGCCTATTCAAGCATCGCCGCAGTGGCGCCCCAGGCCGGGGTGATCGCCCTGTTTGCCGGGTTGCTGTGTTATGGCCTGTTCGGCACCAGCCGTTTTGCCATTGTCTCGGCCACTTCATCCTCCGCCGCCGTGCTGGCCGCCGCGACCGCCACCCTGGCCAATGGTGACCCTGAGCTTCGCTCGACCCTGGCCATCGGCCTGGTACTGGTGACCGGGGCGTTTTTCCTGTTGGCCGGGCTGTTCAAGCTCGGCAGCGTGACCTCGTTCATCGCCAAGCCGGTGCTGCGTGGTTTTGCCTTTGGCCTGGCGTTGACCATCATTCTCAAGCAGGTCGCCAGCGTGGTAGGCGTGCATCTGACCGAAGCCAACCTGGTGGGTTTTCTGCCGCAATTGCTGGCACAACTGCCGCAATGGAACTGGGTCGCAGCCACGGTCGGCGCCGTGGCATTGGCCTTGTTATGGCTGTTCGCGCGGTTCCGGCGCCTGCCGGGTGGTTTGCTGGTGGTGGTGATCGGCATCGCGGCGGGGCAGTGGCTGGACCTGCCGGCCTATGGCGTGAAACTGATCGGCTTGATCGACCTGAGCCTGGAGGTGCCGAAGCTGCCGGTACTGCCGTTTGCCGACTGGTTGCGTCTGGGTGAGCTGGCGTTCGCCATGGTGATGATTCTGTATGCCGAGTCGTATGGCTCGATCAGTGCCTATGCGCTCAAACACGGTGATCGCGTCACCTCGAACCGCGACCTGCTGGCGCTGGGTGCTTCCAACCTGCTGTCCGGTCTGTTCCACGGCATGCCGGCGGGCGCGGGGTATTCGGCGACGTCGGCCAATGAGGCCGCCGGTGCCACTTCACGCCTGGCCGGTATCGTGGCGGCGCTGGTGGTACTGCTCATTGTCCTGACGGTGCTGCCGTACATCGCCCTGACACCGGAACCGATTCTCGCCGCCATCGTTATCCATGCGTTGGGGCGTGGCTTGAGCCTGCAACCGCTGGGACGCTATTTCATCTGGCGCCGTGACCGCTTGCTGGTGATCTGCGCCGTGGGTGCGGTATTGCTACTGGGTGTGCTGGACGGCTTGCTGGTGGCGGTGGCGATCAGTGTGTTGCTGATGCTCAAGCAACTGTCGGCGGCGGATATCCAGATTCTCGGGCGCATCGATGGCGGTCACGACTTTGTCGACCTGCAACGCCATCCAACGGCCCAGGCCGTGCCTGGCGTGTTGATTGTGCGGCCGGTTGAAGCGTTGTTCTTTGCCAATGTCGAGCGGATTCTCAGCGCTGCCTTGCACTTGATCCGGCATTCGCAAACGCCGATTCATACGGTGATTCTCAGCCTGGAGGAGTCGCCGGATCTGGATGGCACCAGCATTGAGACGTTGCAGGGATTTTTCGTGCATGTGCATCAGGAAGGCCAGAGCCTGATCCTGGCGCGTCTGAAGGACGAGGCACAAGCGGCGTTGGCGACGTTGCCGCAGGTGGGGGCTAACGGGGTGGTTTTGAGCGGGCTAAGTGTTGATGGTGCAGTGCAACAAGCCCTAAAGCTGAACGTATAACCCTGTGGGAGCGGGCTTGCTCGCGAAGAGGGAGTGTCAGTCGGTATTTGTATGGACTGACACGCCGCTTTCGCGAGCAAGCCCGCTCCCACAGGAATTTGGGTGTTTGAACTGGATGCATAAAAAAACGCCGCTCATCTCACGATGGGCGGCGTTTTTCATTGCGTTGCAACGTTAGGCTTGAACGACCGGGATGTTGGCGTTCGCAGCAGCTTCACGGAACTCGGCGATCTGGTCGAAGGACAGGTAGCGGTAGACATCGGCCGCCATGCTGTCGATCTTGCCAGCGTATTCCATGTACTCCTCGACGGTCGGCAGGCGACCCAGGATGGAAGCCACGGATGCCAGCTCAGCCGAAGCCAGGTAGACGTTCGCGCCGTCACCCAGACGGTTCGGGAAGTTACGGGTCGAAGTCGACACGACAGTCGAGTTCGGCTCTACACGTGCCTGGTTACCCATGCACAGCGAGCAGCCCGGCATTTCCATGCGCGCGCCGGCCTTGCCGTAGATGCCGTAGTAGCCTTCTTCGGTCAGTTGGTGAGCGTCCATCTTGGTCGGCGGCGACAGCCACAGACGGGTTGGCAGCTGACCCTTGACCTGTTCCAGCAACTTGCCGGCAGCGCGGAAGTGACCGATGTTGGTCATGCACGAACCGATGAACACTTCGTCGATCTTCTCGCCAGCAACGCTGGAGAGCAGGCGGGCGTCGTCCGGGTCGTTCGGCGCGCAGAGCACAGGCTCCTTGATGTCGGCCAGGTCGATCTCGATGATTTCGGCGTACTCGGCGTCCTTGTCCGCTTCCATCAGCTCAGGGTTGGCCAGCCAGGCTTCCATCGCCTGGGCACGACGCTCCAGGGTACGGGCATCGCCGTAGCCTTCGCCGATCATCCAGCGCAGCAGGGTGATGTTGGACTGCAGGTATTCGGCAATCGACTCTTTGGACAGCTGGATGGTGCAACCGGCAGCCGAACGTTCAGCCGAGGCGTCGGACAGTTCGAACGCTTGCTCGACGGTCAGCTTAGGCAGGCCTTCGATCTCCAGGATGCGACCGGAGAAGGCGTTCTTCTTGCCTTTCTTCTCTACGGTCAGCAGGCCAGCCTGGATCGCGTAGTAAGGAATGGCGTGAACCAGGTCACGCAGGGTGACGCCTGGCTGCAGTTCGCCCTTGAAGCGAACCAGGACCGACTCAGGCATGTCCAGCGGCATGACGCCGGTGGCTGCGGCGAACGCGACCAGACCGGAACCGGCCGGGAACGAGATGCCGATCGGGAAACGGGTGTGGGAGTCACCACCGGTACCGACGGTGTCCGGCAGCAGCATGCGGTTCAGCCACGAGTGGATGATGCCGTCGCCCGGACGCAGGGAAACACCGCCGCGGGTCATGATGAAGTCAGGCAGGGTGTGGTGGGTGGTCACGTCGATCGGCTTTGGATAAGCCGCGGTGTGGCAGAAGGACTGCATCACCAGATCGGTCGAGAAGCCCAGGCACGCCAGGTCTTTCAGTTCGTCACGGGTCATTGGACCTGTGGTGTCCTGGGAGCCCACGGTGGTCATCTTCGGTTCGCAGTAGGTGCCCGGACGAACGCCGGTCACGCCGCAAGCCTTGCCGACCATTTTCTGCGCCAGGGTGAAACCCTTGGTGCTTTCAGCCGGAGCTTCAGGCTTCTTGAACAGGGTCGAAGGTGGCAGGCCCAGCTCAGTGCGAGCCTTCTCGGTCAGGCCACGGCCGATGATCAGCGGAATACGGCCGCCGGCACGAACTTCGTCCAACAGGACCGGGGTCTTCATTTCGAAGGTGGTCAGGACTTCGTCGGTGCCGTGCTTGCAGACTTTGCCAGCATGCGGGTACAGGTCGATCACGTCGCCCATGTGCATGTTGGAAACGTCGAATTCGATTGGCAGTGCGCCAGCATCTTCCATGGTGTTGTAGAAGATCGGAGCGATCTTGCTGCCGAAGCAGAAACCGCCGGCACGCTTGTTCGGCACGTAAGGAACGTCGTCGCCGAAGAACCACAGTACGGAGTTGGTGGCCGATTTACGCGAAGAACCGGTACCGACCACGTCGCCGACGTAGGCGATCGGGAAGCCGGCGTTGCGCATTTCTTCGATCTGCTTCATCGGGCCGGTGACGCCTTGTGCGTCAGGCACGATGCCGTCGCGAGCCATTTTCAGCATGGCCAGGGCGTGCAGCGGGATGTCCGGACGGGACCAGGCATCAGGCGCAGGGGACAGGTCGTCGGTGTTGGTTTCGCCGGTGACCTTGAACACGCGCAGGCTGATCTTGTCGGCCAGGGTCGGGCGCTTCACGAACCACTCGCCGTCAGCCCAGGATTGCAGCACGCCTTTGGCGTGAACGTTACCGTTCTTGGCTTTTTCAGCGACGTCGTGGAAGGCATCGAACATCAGCAGGGTGTGCTTGAGTTCTTCGGCGGCTACTGGCGCCAGTTCGGCGTCGTCCAGCAGGTTCACCAGGGTCACGATGTTGTAGCCGCCCTGCATGGTGCCGAGCAGTTCAACAGCGCGCTTCTTGTCGATCAGGGGGGAGTTGGCTTCGCCTTTGGCGATGGCGGACAGGAAGCCGGCCTTGACATAGGCTGCTTCGTCCACTCCAGGCGGAACGCGATTGGTGATCAGGTCAACGAGGAATGCTTCTTCGCCAGCCGGGGGATTTTTCAGCAGCTCGACCAGGCCTGCAGTTTGTTCGGCGTTTAGCGGCTGGGGAACGATACCCAGTGCTGCGCGCTCTTCGATATGTTTGCGGTAGGCTTCAAGCACAGTTATTACCCTCATCAGTGGTCCCAAATGGGTGTCCGGGACGCTCATCCCGAAATTGCCGTACTCATGCGCTGCATGGCGTTGTGAGCCACTTAGCCAGAATTACCGACAATTCCTTACAGAAGCTGCTTTCAAAGTTTTACGCCTGCAGAACGGGAGCTGATGAGGGTTGGCGTTGGGCTTTTCCCCGCTGGAAAAACCCCTCGCCAACACCGCTCTGAAGGAACGACTGTGCTCGTGACGCTTTGAAAACAGCTTCTAACGGACATTGGCGCCTAAAAAGGCAGGCTGATTCTACGGCAAAAAAAAATTTAAGGTAAGTCGGGTTTTATTGGACTTTGGTGGCGGCCGCTAAACGCCGATTTAGCCATGGCCCTGAACTTTGAGGGGTGATCAATGGTGGACAAAGGTCTAACATGCCGGCCTGTTCTGCTTTTTCGCGTTTTGCCTACCTATGCCCAATCAGACCATCAAGACGCCGTGCGTCGGCCTTTGCTCCACTGTTTACGGTGACCTGGTGTGCCGTGGCTGCAAGCGTTTCCACCACGAAGTGATCCACTGGAACGGTTACAACGAGGAGGAAAAGCGCGCTGTATGGCTGCGTCTTGAGCAATTGCTGTCGCAAGTGATGGCCGCCAAGGTGGAAGTTTTCGATCCGGCGCAGCTGCGGATGCAGCTGGAGCAACGCAAGATCCGTTTCGTACCCCATCAGTCAGAATATTGCTGGGCCTACCAGTTGATCGCCCGGGGGGCGCGGGTGATCAACAACCTGGAAGCCTACGGGATGGTGTTGCTGCCGGAGTTTCGCGACTGGAACCTGCCGGAACTGCGCGATGCCATTGATCGGGAGTTTTTCCTGCTCTCCGAGGCGCACTACCAGCGCTACATAGCGCCGGGGTTCCTCAAGGACGCGTTTGAAGGCTGATTTTTAAAAGCTTCGCGAGCAAGCCCGCTCCCACAGGGGATTTGCGTCGTTCACAAATCCTCTGTGGGAGCGGGCTTGCTCGCGAAGACGGCCTTTCAATCACCACCTATCTCAATACTTGCCGGCAATCTCCTCGAGATGATCCTCGATCTCCGTCGGCTTGAGCACCAGCACATCGCTCTCGACCGCATCGAGCACCACTTCCGCCGTATTGCCGATCAACGCGCCTGACAACCCGCTACGGGCCACGGTGCCGATGACGGTCACGGCCGCCTGCAGCTTGTGCACCATGAACGGAATCAACACGTCCGCCGGGCCTTCCTCGATGTGCAGGTGTTCATCGTCGATGTCGTACTCGGCCTGGAACGACTTGCATTGCTCGCGGTAGCGCGCCTGGATGGTTTCGCTGAGTTGAAACGTCGGGTCGGCCGACGACAGCATCGGCGACGGGTGGGCGCTGATCACGTGCAAACGGGCCTTGGCCAGGGTTGCGATTTCATAACCATGATTGATGATGGTGTCGTGCAGGTGGCGGTGTTCGAGGTCGGTGTTGCCGACGTCGACAGCGGCCAGGATCACTTTGTCTTTCCATGAGCCAGCGGTTTTCACCAGCAGTACCGGGGAAGGGCATTGGCGCAGCAATTTCCAGTCTTCGGGTGTCAGCAGGGCCTTTTTCAAGGCGTTGTCGGGAAAGTGCTGCTTCACCACCAGACCGCAGCCTTCGGCTTGCTGAACCTCGACAATGGTTTGATGCAGGCTGTGGTTCCAGGCTTGCTCGGTGGTGACGCTGTAGCCGTCCTCCGTCAAAGCGGCCTTGAGCACACCCAACAGGCCACTGTGATCATGCTTGGGGTCGCATACCAGCAGATGCAACTGCGCCTGGGTCACCCCGGCGATCAGCTTCGCCCGTTTGAGCGCCAGGCTTTCGGAGTGTTCGGGGTCGATGACCACCAGAATGCTGCGTACGGCTTGCATGAGTGCGATCTCCTGAAAATTAAAAAGCACGGCGTTGCACAACTATAGTTGCTGCCTGCGATTCGGGGACTTGATGCATATCAACGGTTGGCGACTGGTGGTCTGCGGGCAGGCCGGTATAATCGGCGCCCTTCGTTTTGAACCTATTTGTCCGTGAGCCCCATGATCCTTCCCGAAATTCACGAGTTCCTTGGCTGCCGCACCCCCGACGGCTGGGTTCAAGCCGCGCTGGCCGATCAGGAAACCTTGCTGATCGACCACAAGAACTGCGAATTCAAGGCCGCCAGCACCGCGTTGAGCCTGATCGCCAAGTACCATTCCCACGTCGACCTGATCAACATGATGTCGCGCCTGGCCCGGGAAGAACTGGTGCACCACGAGCAGGTCATGCGCCTGATGAAGCGCCGCAAGATTGCCCTGCGCCAGCTGTCCGCCGGGCGTTATGCGTCGGGCCTGCGCAAGGTGGTGCGCAGTCACGAGCCGGTGAAGCTGGTGGACACTTTGGTGGTGGGCGCCTTCATCGAGGCCCGCAGTTGCGAGCGTTTCGAAGCGCTGGTGCCGCATCTGGACGAAGAACTGGGCAAGTTCTATTTCGGCCTGCTCAAGAGCGAGGCCCGGCATTTCCAGGGTTACCTGAAACTGGCCTACCAGTATGGCGACGCCAGGGACATCGCCCAGGTGATCGACAAGGTCCGCGCCGCCGAACAGGAACTGATCGAATCCCCGGATGTGGAATTCCGTTTCCATAGCGGCGTACCGGCTGCAGCCTGATCAGCTGGTGTGGTTCCGACGCGCTCCCACAGAGGATCTCATAAACGCCGGGATCCAGTGTGGGAGCGGGCTTGACTGACTGGCTTTAGCCTTTCTGGCCGGTTTTTTGTCAGGTGTCCAGCTTCAGAAATCCCACGTGGTGGTCAACATCACGTTGCGTGGTTCGCCGTAGTACGTGGTGTCGAAGTTGCCCAGGCCCGTCAGGTAGCGTTTGTCGAAGACGTTGTTGGAGTTGACGGTGAAGCTCAGGTTCTCGTTGAACTGGTAGCGGCTCATCAGGTCGACGAGGGTGTATCCACCTTGCTTGATGCGGGTGTAGTCGCCCACGGTCGGGCTGTAGATCTTGCCGTAGAACGCGCTCTGCCAGCTGATGCCGCCACCGATGGTCACCTTGTCCAGTGCGCCGGGCAGGCGGTAGGTGGTGAACGTACGCACGACGTGTTCCGGTTTGCTGGTGGACAGCGGGAAGCCGAAGATGCGCTGTTCATCAGCGTCACGGGTGCGGGCGTAGGTGTAGCCGGCCGATACGTTCCAGCCCTCGGCCACTTCACCGGCCAGTTCCAGTTCCACGCCTTTGGTGGTCGCGCCGTCGACGGCTTTGTAGATGCCTTCGTTGGTCACCGGATTGGTGCCGATCGATTCAGCGAGGTTGTCTTGCTCGATGCGGAAGAGGGCCAGGCTGGCATTCAGTCGCCCGTCGAAGTAGGCGGCTTTCAGGCCGGCTTCGTAGCTGTCGCCTTCGACCGGTGCCAGGGTCGAACCGTTGATGTCTTTGTAGGTTTGCGGCTGGTAGATGCTGGTGTAGCTGGCGTAGGCCGAGTAGGTGTCGTCCAGGTCATAGACCACACCGGCATAAGGCGTGACCACGCCATGTTCCTTGTAGCTGGCATGGGTGTCATCGAGTCCCGCACTCGGGTAGTACGAATAGTCTTCGTTGTACTTGAAGGTGCTCAAGCGGCTGCCGAGGATGATCGACAGGTCATCGGTCGCGTGCAGGCGCGTGGCCAGGTACAGGCCGTTCTGGCTTTGGGTGCGTTCGTACTTGCCGTTCTTCGGGAAGTCCTGTTCCGGCAGATCGCCGTTCCAGTCGTAGATGCTCCCCGGGACCATGGCGAAGGCACTGGTGTCGAAGGTCGCGCCGGTCTGGCGCGAGTGGGAGGCCATGAAGCCGGCCACCAGTTCATGCTCGCGGCCACCCAGGGAGAAGGGGCCGGTGACGTTCACGTCAGCGGTGTTTTGCACCCGATGACCTTCCCAGCGACCCCAGTACAGGAACATGCCTTCACCGGTGGCACGGTCCGGGTTGCCGCCACTGGCCGAGGCCAGGCGAGTGTCGTGATCGGTGGTTTTCTGGTCGACAGTGGCCTTGAACGTCCAGTCGTTGGCCAGGGCCTGTTCCAGGGAGGCGAAGTAGGTGATGTCGTCGAAGTCGCGACGACTCCAGTCGGCGCCCGGGTTGAAGTGACGAGGGAAGTCGGTACGGCCGCCGTCCGAAAAGTAAACCGGGTTGCCGGTCCAGGACGAGCCGCGCGGAGTGGCGCTGGACTTGTCGACGCCGAAGGTCAGCAGGGTGTCGGGCGTCAGGTCGGCTTCGAGGACGCCGTAGAACAGGTCCTTCTTCTGGCTGTAGTGATCCTGGTAGGAGTTCTTGTCGGAATAAGCGCCGACAAAGCGGCCACGTACGCTGCCGGAATCGTTCAGTGAACCGGAAATGTCGCCGACGCTGCGATAGGCATCCCACGAACCGACGGTGCCGCTGATCGACGCCTTGAATTCCTTGGTCGGCTTCTTGCGGATCAGGTTGACGGTGGCGGACGGGTCGCCCGATCCGGTCATCAGGCCGGTCGCACCCTTGACGATTTCGATGCGGTCCAGGCTGGAGGCGTCGTCGCTGTTGCTGGGGTTTTCACCGTAGACGCCGTCATAGGGGATGTTGATGCCGTCGTACTGAAAGTTGGTGATGGCAAAGCCACGGGCGGAAAACTCGGTGCGGTCACTGTCGTACTTCTGCGTCGAAATGCCGGGGGTGTTGCGTAGCGCGTCGCCGATGGTCTGCACGCCGCGGTCGTCCATCTGCTGGCGGGTGATGACGGTCACCGATTGCGGCGTTTCGCGGATCGACAGGGGCAGGCCGGTGGCCGAAGACGTTGAACCGGTAGTGTAGGAGTGGGTGCCTTCAGTGGTGGCGCCCAGCGCCTGGGCGGAAATGTTCGTTGCGCCCAGCTGCAGTACGCCGTCGTCCTTCGCCGGCTTCTTCTCGGCATCGGTATCAGCGGCGTGGGCGGCGAGGCTCAGCAGGGCGGCGGGCAAGGCCAGAGGGCACAGGGCAAAACGGAAACGGGCGACAAGCGGGTGCGACATGGGGATCCCTTTGCATCAAATCGATCGGTAGTTGAAGTGCTTCTGAGGGGTTAACCGAACGAAACATGCAAAGGGGAACTGCAGCCTGGAAAAAACTGATAACTATTCTCGGCGAGCCAGGCCGAGACGCTGATGCCACTGGGCGATGGATTCTTCAGGGTACAGATCGAACTGCTGATCCCCGGGCTGCGCCTGGACCTCCACCCACGGCGCTTTCGAGCCGAGCATCAGGTGCGTGTGTTCCGGCGGCACCGGCAGCGGCGTGTCGATGGCAGAGGCGAACGGATGAATCAATTCCGGCCACTGCGGGCTGAACAGCCACAGGCCCGAGCCGCAGACCGCACAGAAATGCCGCTCGGCGCTGCTGCTGTGGGCGCGTTTGTCGCCTTCTTCCTTGAGCCGCGCATGGTAAATCGCGATGTGCTTGCGCCCGCGCACCTTGAGGCTGGCGGCATCGCCACCGAGGTTGATCGCATAGCCGCCACCGCCCTGGGTCTTGCGGCAGATCGAACAGTAGCAACGCTGGTACGGGTAGGGGTGGGCGCAGGTCAGGCTGAACGACACCGCGCCGCAATGGCAGGAACCTTCGAGTTGCATGGGAGCCTCCGGCTGTCTTGAGCGTACCCGGAAAAGCCTAGACCGTTAGCGTGACTCGACAGGCGAGAAAAGCCAGGGTGAGTTCGGCTTCGCCGCTTTGTGCGCGGGTCACGTCCAGCATGTGCCGGGTGCGGGTGGATGTCATGATCCATAAGGGAAGGTGATGGGCGGGTGGATTTGTGGTGAATGGGCCGGCCCATTCGCGAGCAAGCCCGCTCCCACATTTTGAATGCGATCCCCTGTGGGAGCGGGCTTGCTCGCGAAGAACGATAACGCGGTCCCACTGGACGCCTGCCAAAGGCCAAGTCAGCATGTCCCCCTCGAAACCGGGACACGACCTGATGCGACGATTACCTTCCCTGGCAGCCCTGCGAACCTTCGAATGCGCCGCCCGCCATGCTCATTTCGGCCGGGCGGCAGCCGAGTTGTGTGTCACCGACAGCGCGGTTAGCCACCAGATTCGCCAACTCGAGGAGCAGCTCGGTGTGCCGCTGTTCGTGCGCGAAGGCCGGCAGATTCGCCCGACCCTGGCCGCCGGGCGCCTGATGCAGAGTTTGCAGCAGGCGTTCGAACTGATTGGCGATGCCTGCGACGAACTGCGTGATCCGTCATCCCTGGCGGTGTTGCGTCTGGCGGTGACCGCCGAGCTGGCGCAAAAGTGGCTGATGAGCCGTCTCACGGATTTCTATGCGCGCTATCCGCACATCACCCTGCACCTGTACGAACAACCGATCGACGCCACGGCGCCGGGGGAAGACATTGACCTGGCGATCACCTACGGCACCGGCCCGGTGGACAGCAGCGCGTATTTCGTCCGGCCGCTGCCGGCGTTGCAGTTCTTCCCGGTGTGCAGCCCCGGCCTGTTCAACCAGGGCATGCTGAAAACCCCGAAGGACCTGGCCCGCCATTGCCTGCTGCACGACGACCAGGACGGCAAGACTTGGACCGCGTGGCTCACCAGCCATGCCGGTGACCAGCGCCCCGACCGCCAGTTGTATTTCGCCCATGCGGGTCTGGCGCTGGAGGCGGCGGCACAAGGGCAGGGCGTGGCCATGGGCGACAACCTGACGGCCCAGGAAGACTTGCTCAGCGGCCGCCTGGTGCGGCCGTTTACATCGAGCATGACTGCCCTGGGACAATACGCGCTGGTGTGCGAACGGGTGCGGCTGGAACGTCCGGCAGTGGCGCAGATGCTGGAGTGGTTCAACGATCAGTTGCTCGATTGATGAGTTGAATTCAAGTATTCCGAAATAATCATCGTTGGCGAGCCAGTCGCCAACGCCCTTAGCCTGTGGTCATTCCAATCCCTGCCTAAGAGGTTTGACCATGGCCCGTTTGCTCGACACCACTCCCAAACAGGACGGTTTCCGTCTGCCCGGCGAATTCGAAGCCAAGTCCGGTTGCTGGCTCGGCTGGCCGGAGCGCACCGACGTCTGGCGCAACGGTGCCAAGCCTGCGCAGAAAGTCTGGGTGCAGATCGTCACTGCCATTTCCATGAGTGAGCCGGTCACCGTGTGCGCCTCGGCGGCACAGTTCGCCACCGCGCGCCGCCAGTTGCCGCCGCAGGTGCGTGTGGTGGAAATGACCTGCAACGACACCTGGTTCCGCGACAGCGGCCCGTGCTTCGTGGTCAATGACCAGAGCGGCGAAGTGCGCGGCGTCGACTTCGAATTCAATGCCTACGGCGGGCTCGACGGCGGCCTGTACTACCCGTGGGACAAGGACGACCAGATCGCCAGCAAGATCCTCGAAATCGAACGCTTCGACCGCTATCGCGCCCCCTTGATTGCCGAACTGGGCGGCATCCAGAGCGACGGCCAGGGCAGCATCCTCACCACCGAGCAATGCCTGCTCAATCGCAACCGCAACCAGCATCTGGGCAAGGACGAAGTCACCCGTCGACTCACCGACTACCTCGGCGCCGAGCAGGTGATCTGGTTGCCGCGGGGCTGCAAGTTCGACGAAACCGATGGCCACGTCGACGACCTCGCCTGCTTCGTGCGCCCCGGTGAAGTGGTGCTGCAATGGACCGACAACCGCGACGACCCACAGTGGGAAATCTATCAGGAAGCCTATGACATCCTGCGCAGCACCCGCGACAGTCGCGGCCGCGAGCTGATCGTGCACAAGCTGCCGCAGCCGGATGTGCTGGAATGGACGGCCGAAGAAGCCGAAGGGCTGGACCAGCAGGACAGCACCCATACCCGCCAGGCCGGGACCAAGATCTGCGCCTCGTACATCAACTACTACGCCGGCAACAGCGCCATCGTGGTGCCGCTGTTTGGTGATCGCAACGACAAGGTGGCGCTGGCGACCCTGGCCGAACTGTTTCCGAAACACAGCATCGTCGGCATCGAAAACTCCCGGGAGATCCTCCTCGGCGGCGGCAACGTCGCGTGCATCACCATGCCGCAGTACGCCGGCACTGCTTGCAACAAAAAGGGAGTTTGAATATGGGCCTGCACAAACTGACTCAAGCAATACTGCTGGTGCTTGCACCCCTGTGTGTGCAGGCCGCCGACACCGCCAGACCGGTGGTCAACCTGTACATCTGGGGCGAGTACCTGGCCCCGGACACCTTGAAGAATTTCGAGGAAAAAACCGGCATCCATGTGGTGGTCGATCATTTCGATTCCCTGGAAACCGTCGAGACCAAGCTGCTCACCGGCCGCAGTGGCTACGACCTGGTGTTGACGGCGGGGCAGCACCTGTCGCGCGCCATCGAGAGTGGCGCGGTGCAGACGGTCGACAAGCAGCAACTGCCGCATTTCGCCGGCGTCGGCGAGGAGTTCCGCCAGCACATGGCGGTGTTCGATCCGGGCAACCGCTATGCCGGGATCTACGCCTGGGGCACCACGGGCGTGGGTTATCAGGAGCAGGCCGTGAAACAGCGCCTGGCCGACGCGCCGACCGACAGTTGGGCGATGCTGTTCGACCCGGCCGTGGTCTCGAAATTCGCCGATTGCGGGGTCAGCCTGCTCAACGATCCCAATGAAGTGTTCGCGGCGGTCATGAAGTACATGGGGCTAGACATCAATCGCCAGAGCCTCGACGACCTGAAACTCGCCGAGCAGCAACTGGCGAAGATCCGGCCGTACATTCGCTACTTCGACAACGACCTGAACATCAGCGACCTGGCCAACGGCAACACCTGCGTGGCGATGTCGTGGAACGGCAACGTGGGCATCGCGGCGGGCCAGGCCGAGGCGGCGGGTAAACCCTATTCGCTCCAGTACCGGATTCCGAAGGAGGGCACGTTGATCTGGTTCGATGCCATGGTCATTCCCAAGGATGCGCCGCATCCGAAGGCCGGCCTGGCATTAATGGACTACCTGATGACCCCGCAAGTGATTGCGCCGATCACCGACACCATTCATTACGCCAATGCGATCACGGCGGCGGATGACTTGATCGACCCGGCGATCCGCAATGATCCGGGGACGTATCCACCGGCCGCGGTCAAGGCTTCGCTGTACAGCAAGAATGACAATGGCAAGGCGTTCAACCGGGCGTTGATCCGGGCGTTCAGCCGGTTGAAGTCGGGGTTGTGATGCTGTGTTGACTGGGCTGACGTCTTCGCGAGCAAGCCCGCTCCCACAGGGGATTGCATTTCAAATGTGGGAGCGGGCTTGCTCGCGAAGAACGATAACGCGGTCTACCGCCCGGGCACCCGCCATAGATACCAGGCCGCCACCGTCCGGTAAGGGCTCCACGCCGAGCCGATCTCGATCATCTGCTTGCGCGTCGGCTGCACCTGAAGCCCCTTGAGCCGGCGATAACCCTCACGCACGCCAAAGTCATCGGCGGGCAGGATGTCCGGGCGTTCCAGGCTGTAGATCAGCAGCATCTCCACCGTCCAGCGCCCCACCCCGCGCAACGTGATCAATCGCTCGATCAGCGCTTCATCGTCCATGACCAGTGCCGTGGCGTAATCCGGTACCACACCGTCCAGCGATGCCTGGGCGATACCCTGGATGGTCGCGATCTTGCTCGCGGAAAATCCGCAACTGCGCAATCGGTCGAAGTCCGTGGCGACGATCTGTTCAGGCCGGGGAAAGGCACCCGAACCGAACAGCGCCAGCAGCCGCCCGACAATCGCATCGCCGGCCTTGGCGTGCAGTTGCTGATAGGCAATCGCCCGCACCAGCGACTCATAGGGATCACGCGCGGCATGCGGCTGGTGCAGGCAGGGGCCGGTGGCGTCGATGTGGCGGCGCCAGTCGTCATCGATGGCGGCCAGGAACTCACTGGCAGCCCGATAGCCGTCGGCCATGGGCTCAGGCTTTCCCGGACGGTTTCAACAGGGCGTTGATTTCGCCATAGGTGAAAGCCTTCAGGTTGTGGCTATCGAACTTGCCGGTTTGCAGAAAGCTTTGGGCAATACCGGCCATGGCACCGTAGAGGAATTCGGCGATGCCGGAACCGGCGCTCAGACGGCGTACGCCGAGCGCTTCAAGCGCTTCGGGCGACGGCAGGCCCGGGAACCCCAGTACATTCAATGGCAACGAGGTGCCGTGGCACAGCGCCTTGATCTCATACTCGGCGGTAACGCCCGCCGCAAACAGGCCATTGGCACCGGCCGCCTGATACAGCGCGGCGCGCCTGAGGGTTTCGGCGACGCGGTCTTCGGCAGGCACCAGGCCGCGCAGGTAGACATCGGTGCGCGCATTGATGAACAGGTTCACGTTACGTCGATCGGCCACCTGGCGCGCGGTTTCAATCTTGCGTACCAGCAACTCCGGCGGCGAGGAACCGTCCTCGATATTGATCCCGACCGCGCCGGCGGCGATCACCGCGTCAACCACCTGTGCCACCCGTTCCAGGTCATCGGAGTAACCGGCCTCGATGTCCACCGTCAGCGGCACCGAAATGACCCGGGCAATCGACTCGACGGTCGAGACCAGACGCTCAAGGGGCAGGGTGTTACCGTCCGGATAGCCATGCACCCAGGCCACCGCCGCGCTGCTGGTGGCCACCGCCTTGTTGCCCAGTTGCTCCACCAGTCGCGCCCCGGCGGCATCGGCGACGTTGGTGAGGATCAGCAAACCTTCGTGATGCAGTTGGTGCAGTTGATTGTCGAGCCTGTCCATCGAGTTTCCTTCCTTATGAAAAGCCTGTGGGGGGATCAGAGCGCCAACTGCTCCGTGAGCTGCACCGCAGCGTTTTCCAGCCTGAGCAGAAACGCCTTGCGCGGCTGGCCTCCAGCGTAGCCGGTCAGCGAGCCGTCGGCGCCAATCACGCGGTGGCACGGCACAACAATCGATAAGCGGTTATGCCCGTTGGCCAGGCCTACCGCCCGGCTGGCACCGGGCTTGCCCAACGTCGCCGCTATGGTGCCGTAGGTGGTGGTCTGGCCGTAGGGGATCTTCGCCAGTTCAGCCCAGACGCGGCGGGAGAACTCGCTGCCGGGCATGTGCAGGGCAACGCTGAACTCAGTCAGCGTCCCGGCGAAATACGCCGACAATTGCGCTTCGATCTGCTGCAAATGGGTGTTGTGCCCCGGGGCCACGGCATAACCAAAACGGTTTTGCAGCGCTTCGATCGACGGGGTCAGTGAGGCCTGATCGAGAAACTCCAGCAGCACCAGTCCGCGCCGTTCGGCCATGGCGATCATCGGCCCCAGCGGGGTGGTCAGGCGGGTGAACAGCAGCGGCTCGCTGTTGGCCGCGCGACCCGGGGTGATGTGAAACGACTTTTGAAAGGCATCGCGAAAGCCGCTCAGGGACTCGTAGCCGGAATCGAAGGCGACGGCGTCGATGGAGTCACCCTGTTTGATCCCGCCCAACGCCGTGCCCAGGCGCCGGGCGCGCAGCCACGCGTGGAAGGTCATGCCGAAATGCTGCTTGAACCAGCGACGCAGTTTCAGCGGCTCGATGCCTTGGGCCAGTAGCTGGGCGTCGGTCCAGCGCTGCTCCGGGTCGGCGTCTACCGATTTGAACAGGCTCAGCACCCAGTCCGGCGCGCTGGCGGCGGTGTCCAGCGGTTTGCAGCGCAGGCAGGCGCGGTAGCCCGCCGCCAGGCATTGCTGCGCGTTGGCAAAGAACTCGACATTCTCAGGCTTCGGGCTGCGAGCGGTGCAGCCGGGGCGGCAGAAGATGCCGGTGGTCTTGACCGCCGTGAAGAACACGCCCTCGTAGGAGGTGTCTCGTTCGAGCATGGCGCGAACCATCTCGGCGCGGGGCGGGAGCAGCGTTTTTTGTAGGTTCATGGGCGCAGCATAGAGGGCGTCATGGGGGACCTCCACCGGAAAATCGACAGCGAATTCCGGACTGGAAATTGATCTCACCCTGTGGGATCGCCGCACCGCCGCTCCCACATTAAAAGCAAAGCCTTCAGGCGCGGCGCGCCATCAGGAGTATCGAAGCCGCCGCCGACAGCAACCCGGCGCAGCAGCGGTTGAACAGGCGCTTGCCGGACGGCCTGGCGAACCAGCGGCGCATGTGCAGGCCCATGTAGGCGTAGGCGCCGATGGCGATCCATTCCAGCACCAGGAACAACGCGCCCAATACGACGAACTGCGGCGCAATGGCCTGGGTCGAGTCGACGAATTGCGGCAGGAACGCGGTGAAGATCAGGATCGCCTTGGGGTTGCCGGCCGCCACCAGGAACTCCTGCCGGGCCAGTGCCAAGGTGCCCGCTGGTGCGCTGGTGGCGACGTTCTCGACACCGGGATCGGCACGCCACAATTGCCAGGCGAGGTAGAATAGATACGCCGCCCCCAGGATCTTGATGGCGTAGAACAACAGCTCTGAGGTTTGCAGCACCACCGCCAACCCCGCCGAGGCCAGGGCAATCATCCCGGCGAACGCCAGCAACCGGCCGATGCCGGCCACGCACGCGGTGCGGTAGCCATAGCGGGTCGAATTGCTGACCGACAGCAGGTTGTTGGGGCCGGGTGCCATGTTGAGGGCGAAGCAGGCCGGCAGAAACAGGGTGAGGGTGGCGAGGTCCATGGTCGGCTCCTGTAGCAAGAGCGCTATTTTTATCACAGCCCGGCGGGGGTCAGACCCATACAGTGATGGGCGTAAACCACCGTATCAGGGCTTATTTGGCGAATTTTTTCGCCCCGGCGACGCACAGGATCACGGCGACGGTCACACCCAGCATGCCGAGGCTGACCTGTTCATGCAGCAGGGTCGCCGCCAGGGTCAACCCGAAAAACGGCTGCAGCAACTGCAATTGTCCAACGGCGGCGATGCCCCCTTGGGCCAGGCCGCGATACCAGAACACGAAACCGATCAGCATGCTGAACAGCGAGACGTAAGCCAGGCTGAACCAGGCGGGCGTGCTGATGCCGCTGAACGAAACCGGCATGCGCATCCAGCTGAGCAGCGCCACGACCGGCAGCGACAGCACCAGCGCCCAGGAAATCACCTGCCAGCCACCGAGGGTGCGCGACAGCTTCGCGCCTTCGGCATAACCCAGGCCACAGGCAAGGATCGCCAGCAGCATCAGGATGTCGCCCTGCGGGGAGGCGCTCAGCCCCTGGGACAGGGCAAAGCCGACCACCAACAGGCTGCCCAGCACCGAGAAAATCCAGAACGCCGCCCGTGGTCGCTCGCCGCCGCGCAGCACGCCGAACACCGCCGTCGCCAGGGGCAACAGGCCGACGAAGACGATGGAGTGCGCGGACGTCACGTATTGCAACGCCAGGGCTGTCAGCAGGGGGAAACCGATGACCACGCCAAGGGCGACTATGATCAGCGGGACCAGTTGCTGGCGCGCCGGGCGTTTTTCCTTGAATAGACCCAGCAGGCACAGCGCCAGGACCGCCGCGATGGTCGCCCGCGCAACCGTCAGGAACACCGGGTCGAATTCCAGCACCGCCACCCTGGTCGCCGGCAGCGAGCCGCTGAAAATCACCACACCGATCAGTCCGTTGATCCAGCCGCTGGTGCTGTTTTCCAACGTCCGGTGTTGCAGGTTCGAAGTCCGTTCCATTTGGCTCACGCTCATTGTCTGATTGCACGAAACCCATCGTATGAGCGAGTATCGATACAATCAAAAAATTGTCATGGATACATCTCGACATGCCTCGATCCCGTTATAAAACGCTGGTGGATGCCTTTGCCGCCGACATCCGTTCCGGGTGTTTGCCGCCGGGCACGCGCCTGCCGACGCACCGGCAACTGGCAACCGAGCACGGTCTGGCGCTGGTCACCGCCAGCCGGGTGTATGCCGAGCTGGAGGGCATGGGCCTGGTCAGTGGCGAAACCGGTCGCGGGACCTTTGTCAGGGAGACCTCGCTGCCACCGGGGCAAGGCATTTCGCAGCACGTGGTGGCGGCGGGGATGATTGACCTGAATTTCAACTATCCGTCATTGCCCGGCCAGGCCGACCTGCTGCGCCATGCCTTGCGCCAACTGGCGCTGTCCGGAGACCTGGAGGCGCTCCTGCGTTACCAGCCCCACGCGGGGCGCCTGCATGAGCGGGCCTCGGTCGCGCGTCATCTGGTCGAGCGCGGGCTGAACGTGCCGGCCGAACAGGTGTTGATCGTCAGCGGTGCCCAGCATGGCCTGGCGGTGACGCTGATGACGCTGCTCAAGCCCGGCGATGTCATCGCCGCCGATGCGCTGACCTATCCCGGTTTCAAGACGCTGGCCGAAACCCTGCATCTGGAAGTCTTGCCCATTCCAGTCACGGAGACCGGGCCCGATCTGCAGGCCCTGGCAAAACTCTGCCGCAGCCGATCGGTGCGCGCCGTTTATTCGATGCCGACCCTGCATAACCCGCTGGGCTGGGTGATGGAGGCCGGGCAGCGCGAGGAACTGGTGGCGATAGCGCGCCAGCATGACCTGACGATCATCGAGGACGCCGCCTACGCGTTCCTGGCCGAAAACGTACCGCCACCGCTGGCCGAGCTGGCGCCGGAGAGAACGGTGTACGTGTCCGGTCTGTCGAAGAATATCGCCACCGGCTTGCGCGTCGGCTTTGTCGCCGCACCGGCGCAATGGATCGCCGCCTTCGAACGCACCATCATGGCGACCACCTGGAACACCCCCGGCGTGATGACCGCCATCGCCACGGCCTGGCTTGACGATGGCACCGTCGTCCAGCTGGAAGCGCAAAAACGCGCGGACGCCCGGGCCAGACAAGCCCTGGCCCGCGAGGTGTTGGCGGGGCTCAGGACCGTCAGTCACCCGAGTTCCTACTTCATCTGGTTGCCCTTGGCGGAAGACGCCCGGGCCGACCAGATCGCCATGGCGCTGATGCGCGAGCAAGTGTCGGTGTCGCCGGCCGAGCCCTTTGCGACTTCAGCCCATGTGCCCCACGCGATACGCCTGGCGTTGGGCTCGGTGGACATGGACTCGCTGCGCATTGCCCTGACCCAGGTAAAAAACGTCGTCGGCTATTACTCGTAGCGCTGCAGGGCAGTTTTGTTCAATATGCGAGCCGCTCGGCTCATTACCTTGAGGGCCTTGTTCAACTCGATGGAAGAAGGTGTGCAATGAGTCTGATGATGTCCATGGCGGCGTTTGCGCTGGTCGCGTCCATCACCCCGGGGCCGGTCAATATCGTGGCGTTGAGCGCCGGCGCGAGGTTTGGCTTCCGGGCCAGCCAGCGTCACGTGGCCGGGGCCACGCTGGGGTTTGTCCTGCTGTTGGTGCTGATGGGGCTGGGCCTGCATGAGTTGTTACAACAGTGGCCGGCGTTGACCCAGGGGGTGCAATGGGCCGGCGTAGCCTTTCTGTTGTACATGGCCTTCAAGCTGGCGGCGGACAATGGGCAGGTGCAAGCCAGTGAGTCGGCGCAGGCTCCGTCGATGCTGTATGGCGCGATCATGCAATGGCTCAACCCCAAGGCCTGGCTGGCCTGCGTGGCCGGCATGGGCGCGTTTGTCGCCGATGGCGAGGCTCGTCTGGTCTGGCAGTTTGCCGCGATTTATCTGGTGATCTGCTATGCGTCGGTGGGTTGCTGGGCCTATGCCGGGACGTTTTTGCGCGGGTTTCTGAACAATCCGGCAGGGATGCGGTTGTTCAATCGGGTGATGGCGGCGTTGTTGGTGGTGAGTGCGGTGTATCTGGTGTTGCCGTAGCTGCAATCAACACAGGTTTTGTGGCAAGAAAGTACTTTGTGGCGAGGGGGCTCGCCCCCGTTCGGCGGCGTAGCCGTCGTAAATCCTGCATGCAGAGTATGTCTGAAAGAGCGCCGAGGGCCGCTTCGCAGCCCAACGGGGGCAAGCCCCCTCGCCACAGGGGAGAGTCAGGTTCAAGAGCATCTTTGCCAAGAGGTATTGTGCTGCCTCACCCCCGATACTGCCCCGGTGTCGCCGCCAGATGCTGTTTGAACGCCCGTTGAAAATGCGCCTGATCGGCGAACCCCGCTTCCAGTGCCACGTCCGCGATCAGCTTGCCGCTGCGCAATTGATCCCGGGCGAACTGGATGCGCCGGTTCACCAGGAACGCGTGGGGCGTCATGCCGTAATGCTGTTTGAAGGCGCGGATCAGGTAGGACGGTGACAATTGCGCCGCCTCACAAATGTCTTCGAGCCTGAGGGTTTGCGTGCAGTGGTCGCGGATGTAATCGGCGGCACGCTCGAGCTTGAAATTGGGTTCGCGCAGCGGTTGATCGACCGGGTTGAGTCGTAGCTGTACGTCAGTGAAAAATTCCACGGCCACGCTGTGCTTGCGCAGGACATCCTGCTGTGGGTCGACCAGCACTTCATACAAGCCTGCGAGGCCGGCAAACAGCTGGGCATCCCGCGTATGGGTCGCTGAAAAGCGGCGGAACGCGGCGTCATCGCTGAACCCGAGCTGATGCTGCAAATCGGTCAGCCACGGCGTATCGACGTACAGCATCAGGTACGACCAGGGTTGGTCTTCGATCGGGTTGCAGGCGTGGACGTCGCCGGGGTTCATCAGCACCACCGTGCCGGCGCTGACCTCGAAGGCTGACTGCTCATGGAGATAGGTGCTGCGCCCGGCGGTGATCGCCCCGATGGAAAAGTGTTCGTGGGCGTGCCGGGTGTAGCAGACCTCGCGTCCGTCGGCGATGGCGCGGGCTTCGATGAAGGGCAGGGCGTCATCGCGCCAGAAGCGCGGGGCCTTGTCGGCGTTCTTGGCAACGGCGTGCTTCATGCTCACTCCTCGGCAGGTCAGCGCCCGAGTGTATTAGCTCTCGCCGTCAAAGGCTCGTTGCAGTGTGGCGATATCGAGTTTTTTCATTTGCATCATCGCCTGCATGGCCCGTTGGGATTTTTTCGTGTCGGGGTCTTTGAGCATGTCCATCATCGCGATGGGGACGATCTGCCACGACAGCCCGAACTTGTCCCTGAGCCAGCCACATTGCTGGGCCTCGGGCGCGCCACCGGCCGACAGGTTGCCCCAGTAATGGTCGACTTCTTCCTGGGTCAGGCAATTGACCTGAAACGAAACCGCCTCAGTGAACTTGAACAGGGGGCCGCCGTTGAGGCCGGTGAAACTCTGGCCGTCGAGTTCGAAGCTGACGGTCATGACCGAGCCTTCGGGCCGGCCGTGGAATTCGAAACCGGCGTGGCCGTAATGGGTGATGGCGGTGATTTTCGAATGGTCGAAGATCGAGCAATAGAACTTCGCCGCTGCTTCGGCCTGATCGTCGAACCACAGGCAGGGCGTGAGTTTTTGTACGCGTTGCATGGCGGGCACTCCTCGGCAGGTTATGCATGCAGGAATACAGCGTAGCCAGCCTGAGTGGGGTCGGCAGTACCGTAGATCGCCAAACAGCCGTTTCAGGGCGCGATCAGAACGCCCACCGGGTGGTCAGTTGCACGGTGCGCGGTTCGCCATAAAACCCGGTGCCGAAGTTGCCCAGCCCGGTGTAGTAGGTTTTGTCGAACAGGTTCTTCACGTTCAGCGTAGTGCTCAGGTGCTCGTTGAAGCGATAGCGCGCCATCGCGTCCACCAGGGTGTAGCCCGGTTGGGCGATCGTTGTGTACTGACCGAAGTTCACCGTATCGGCGGGGTCGGGACGGAACACCTTGCCGAAGAATTCGCTTTGCCAGTTCACCCCGGCGCCGACGGTGAGCCCGTCCCACGCGCCTGGCAGGCGGTAGGTGCTGAAAACCCGCACCAGCTGTTCCGGTGCCGTGGTTTGCAGCACCGAACCGTAGACGTAATCACCCTGGGCATCGCGGGTGTGGTTGTAGGTGTAGCCGGCCGACAGGTTCCAGCCGTCGCGCAACTCGCCGGCCAGTTCGAACTCGAAGCCCTGGGTGGTGGCGCCCTGGACGGCGCGGTACACCGACTCGGCATCAACGCCGCTGACATGTTCGGCGATGTTGTCCTGTTCGATGCGGTACAGGGCGAAGCTGGCGTTCAGGCGCCCGCCAAAGTATTCGGCCTTGATGCCCGCTTCAAGACTTTTGCCCTGTACCGGATCGAGCAGTTGGCGGTTGGCGTCCTTGCTCATTTGCGGCTGATAGATGCTGGTGTAGCTGGTGTACACCGACCAGGTGTCGTCGAGATCATAGACAAGCCCGGCGTAAGGCGTGACGACACCGCTCTGGCGATAGCTGTCGCGCAGGTCGGCGCTGTGCGGGTCGCTGTAGTCCAGGTCGTCGTGTCCGCTGAAGTTACTGACACGTGCGCCGAGGATCAGCGCCAGGTCGTCGAGGGGTTTGAGCCGGGCGGCCAGGTAGGCGCCGGTCTGGCGCTGGACGATGTCGTCGGTGCCCACCCGGGGGATCTCGGGTTTGGCAAACTCGCCGCGCCAGTCGAAGAGGCTGCCGTCCACCGGTGGATACACCGAGCCGTACACCGGGATGTCCTGGCGCGTGTTCATCGACATGAACCCGGCGATCAATTCGTGCTCGCGACCTGCCAGGGTGAACGGACCGCTGAGGTTGACGTCGATGTTGTCCTGCACTTGGTCGCCCTTGAACTTGCCCATGTACATGAACATGCCGTCACCGCTGACCGGGTCCGGGTTGCCGCCACTGGCGGAGGCGAGGAAGGTATCGTGCCGGCGGTGCTTGCGGTCGTAACTGACCTTGAGTGCCCAGTCGTTGGCCAGTTGTTGCTGCACGGTGGCGAACAGCGTCTGGTTGGTGAAGTCGCGGCGGCTCCAGTCGGTGGCCGGGTTGAAGGAACGGGAGAAATCGGTGCGCGAACCGTCGCTGTAGTACATCGGGAAACCGGTCCAGCTGGCACCCCGGGAGCGGGTGTCTTGCTGGTCGATACCGAGGGTGACGAGGGTGTCCGGGGTCAAGTCGGCTTCGACAATGCCGTAGGCGATGTTTCTGGTGTTGCGGTAGTGATCGATGTAGGCGCTGCGGTCCTGATAAACCCCGACCAGACGCCCGCGGACATTTCCGTTGGCGCTCAGCGGACCGGATACATCGCCTTCGCTGCGATAGGTGTCCCAGGAGCCGACGGTGCCGCTGACCGAGGCTTTGAATGCCGGGGTCGGGCGCTTGCGAATCAGGTTGACGGTCGCCGAGGGATCACCCGCCCCGGTCATCAGGCCGGTCGCGCCCTTGATGATTTCGACGCGGTCATAGGGGGCCATGTCGGTGCTGGTGGTGCCGTAGTCGTAGACACCGTCGTAGTCGGTATTGACGCCGTCGTACTGGAAGTTGGTGATCGGCAGGCCACGGCTGGAAAACTCCCAGCGCTCGCTGTCGTAGTTTTGCACGCTGATGCCGGGCGCGCGGCGCAGGGCGTCGACGATGCTGGTGGCGCCCTGGTCGTCCATGAGTTGGCGGGTGATGACCGTGACCGATTGCGGCGTCTCGCGCAGGGACAGCGGCAGGCCGGTGGCTGAAGACGTCGAGCCGACGGTGTAGGAACGGGAGTCTTCGCTGATGGTCCCGGGGGCCTGCCCGGAAATGTTGGTCGCCCCCAGTTCCAGCGCATCTTGTGCCACGGGAGCGGCGTGCAGCACATACCCGCCGTTCCCCTGACGTTGCGCTTGCAGGTCGCTGTCTTGCAGCAGTCGTTGCAATGCTTGCTGCTGACTGTAGACACCGTTGAGGCCAGGGCTGCGTTTGCCGGCAGCGAGTTCATTGTGTCCGGCGAGAAAGATCCCGGCCTGTTCGGCAAAGCGGTTGAGAACGCTCACCAGCGATCCGCCGGCGATTGTGTAATGGCGTGTCTGGTTGCCGGGTTGTTCGCTCTCGACCAGAGGGGCGGCTTGACTGCGGGACACGTCTTGGCCCGGCAAGACCACCGCCAGCGCCAGCACCAGCGGATGCAAGGCGAAGCGCTGGCGAGTAAGGGGGGCGCGCGGCATGGAGTTCCCGGAGGTCGGATCAATCTGCATTCGTAGTGCTTGAAGGATTAACCGAGCGAAAAAGGCAAAAGGGAACCGACGCGCCGGAAAAAAACCTCATCAGGTTTTCGGGCCTACGTTGACCCACCACTCCAACGGCTTGTGCACCCGGACCGGCAATGCCGCTTCCAGCAGGCGCAAAGCCTGATCGGTGTCCTTGAGCGGGAACGCACCCATGACCGGCAGCCCGGCCACCGCCGGGTCACAGCCCAGATGCCCGGGGCGATAGCGGCTCAATTCTTCGAGCAACTGCCCCAGCGGCAGGTTGTCCGCCAGCAACAGGCCGCGGCGCCAGGCTTCGCGGCCGGCCGACGCTGCGGTCGGTGTCGGTGTGTGGTCTTGTGTAAAGCACAGCTGCTGTCCGGCCTTGACCACCTGCACCTGACCCTGGGTGGTGCGGACTTCAACCGCGCCTTCGTAGACATTCAACAGCGTTTGCCGGTCTTCCTGGCGCACGCTGAAACGCGTACCCAGCGCGCGCAGGCGGCCCTCGACGGTTTGCACCAGCAGCGGGCGACTGGTGTCGCTGGCGGTGTCGATCAACACCTCTCCGGCCTGCAACAGCAATAACCGTTGTGCGGTGTCGAAACGTACATCCAGCGCACTGAGGGCGTTGAGCCAGATCCGGCTGCCATCGCTGAGCCGGGCTTCCCGGGTTTCGCCGGTGCCGGTGGAGAGGTCGGCGGTCCAGCGGGCCAGGGACAGCGGCAGGGCGCCTTGCCGCCATGCGCTCCAGCTGAGCCAACTGCCCGACACCAGGACCAGCAGGCTCTTGACCGTCTGGCGGCGGCTGATGGAAGCGCGGCCGCTGTTGCGTAATACGTGGCCGGCCGCTTGTTGATGATTGTCCTGTAGCGCGGCAAAGCGCTGACTCACGCGCTCGACATAGTGCCACGCGGCCTGATGCTCGCCGCTTTGCGCCAGCCAGGCTTGCCAATGCTCGCGTTCCTGCTCGCTGGCGTGGTGATCGTTGAGTTGCACGTACCAACTGGCCGCCTGTTCGAGGCTGGCGTGGCTGATGGCGTTGGCGGCGGCGCGGGTCATTGAATCAGCAGGCCGTCGAGTTCGGCTTCGAGCATTGCGCAATGCATCAGCGCCTGGGCCAGGTACTTTTTCACCATGCGCTCGCTCACGCCGATTTCTACGGCAATGTTTCGGTAGGGCAGCCCATGCACCTGCGCCAGAACGAACGCATCACGCACCCGCTGGGGCAAGCGCAGCAGCATGGCATCCACTTCGTACAGGGTTTCAACGATGATCGCCCGCTGCTCTGGCGAAGGCTGGGTGGCCTGGGGTTGCGCGGCCAGGGTCTCGAGCCAGGCCTGTTCCAGCTGGCGACGACGCCAGTGGTCAATGCACAGGCCGCGGGCGATGGTCGCCAGGTAAGAGCGTTCGTGGGTTTCCCCGTCAAACACCTGAGGACGCTTGAGTACCCGGATGAAGGTGTCATGGGCCAGGTCTGCGGCATCGAACGCATTGTTCAAGCGTCGGCGCAGCAACGCGTGCAGCCAGTGGTGGTGGCTGGCGTAGAGGTTCTGGACGCAGGAGGAATCGGCAACCGTCATCGTGAGCACATGTCCAAGGGCGATCCGTACGCTTATGCAAATAAGAATTGATCGCGATTAAAACAAAAGGCCTACGACTGTGCAAATGATATTGGTTTGCTTTTATCAGGGTTGACCCGGGTTAGAATGAGTTTGCAGTCGATATGACTCGTGTGTGAGTCATAAGGACTATTTTTTCTATGAGTCAAATTGACTGCGATATTCTTATATCATTGATTTACAAATATATTTATCGTTGGCACGAAACATGATGCAGGTTGCGTATAACTGAACGCCTTCAGGAAAACGCAAAATGTCCGACTTCTTAAGCAACCTTCATGGATATTGCCAGAGCCCAAGCCTGCTCCAGGTGGTGGCTTGATGCGTAAGCTTGGCGCTGCAGCGCTTTTCAGTGTTGGTTTTCGGCCGTTCTTTCTGGCCGGAGCCGGGTTCGCCACCCTCGCCGTGGCGGTCTGGGCAGTGTGGCTGTACGGCCGTTTACCCCAAGCGCACCCCCTTGGCGGCATGCTGGCCTGGCATCGACATGAAATGCCCTTCGGATTTGCCGCGGCCATCATTGCCGGGTTCCTCCTGACCGCGGTGCCGAACTGGACAGGTCGGCCGGGGCTCAAGGGCTGGCCGCTGATCGGCCTGGTGCTGGTGTGGCTGCTGGCGAGACTGGCCTGGTGGCTGCCGATGCCTGCGTTCTTGCTGTTGGCCTTGCAGGTGCCTTTTCTGCCGCTGCTGGCGTGGGCGTTGGCGCGCGACCTGGTGGCTGCGGGCAAGCGCGAGAATTATCCGATTCTGTTGATGGTGTCGCTGCTGGCCGGGTGTCAGGCGTTGACGTTGCTGGGGATTGCCATTGATGACGGCAACCTGCAACGGCATGGCGTGCTGGCCGCCCTGTGGCTGGTGGGTGCGCTGATGAGTGTGATTGGCGGGCGGGTGATCCCGTTCTTTATCCAGCGGGGCTTGAACCGCCCGGCAACGGCTGTGGCCCATCCGTTGCCGGGCAAGGTGCTGCTGGTCAGCGCCATGCTGGCGGCGGCGTCCTTTGCCGTCGGTTTGAATGACGTCCCCCGTGTGTGGCTGGCACTGCTGTTTGCGTTGATCAGCGGTTTGCATCTGCTGCGCCTGTGGCGCTGGCATGACCGCGGCCTGTGGCGCGTGCCGCTGCTGTGGTCGTTGTACCTGGCTTACGCCTGGCTCGCCGTGGCTACGCTGGCCATGGCGCTGTGGCACCTGGGCTGGCTGGCGCAACAAAGCCTGGCCACCCACTCGCTGGCCGTCGGCGGTATCGGCGGGTTGATTCTGGCGATGATCGCGCGGGTCAGCCTGGGGCATACCGGGCGTTTGCTGCAGCCGTCCGGGGCGGTCGTTGCGGGGTTTGTCCTGGTGTTGCTGGCGGGGGCGTGCCGGGTAGGGCTGGTGCCTTTTTCCAGTCTCGGATTGGCGCTGTCGGCGTTGCTGTGGTGTAGCGCTTTTGCGCTGTTCGTCTGGCGCTACACCGGGATTTTATTGGGGCCAAGGCTCTAGCGAAGGGTTCCAGGGCCGCCCATCGAGGCGGCCTTTGCATGACCGGTGGTCGATGCGCCAAGGTCTGGCGGCAAATCTGCGCTTAGCTGAAGGGATAACCCGAGGCGCGCGCAGGTTGTAAAAGGCTGCAGCGACGCCCCTTCAGATCACCGTGAGTCTGAGGAACCGCGCCATGCTCACCCTGAACATCAATGGCCAGGATCAGGAGCTGGATGTCCCCGCTGACATGCCGTTGCTCTGGGTCTTGCGCGATGTCGCCCACCTCACCGGCACCAAGTTCGGTTGCGGCATGGCCCAATGCGGCGCCTGCACGGTGCACGTTGACGGCGCGCCGCTACGCGCCTGCATCACACCGGCCACCGCCGTCGCCCATGGACAAAAGATTCTCACCATCGAGGGCCTGTCGGCGGACGGCTCGCATCCGGTGCAACAGGCCTGGGCGGAGCTCGACGTGGTCCAGTGCGGCTACTGTCAGTCCGGGCAGATCATGTCGGCGGCAGCATTGCTGGCGAAAATTCCCAAACCGACCGACAGCGACATCGATCAGGCGCTGTCCGGCAACATCTGCCGCTGCGGCACTTACCCGCGGATTCGCGCGGCGGTCAAGCGCGCCGCCGAGCTGGGTTGAGGTGGCCATGAACAGCACCAACGGGTTATCGCGCCGGGGTTTTCTCAAGGGCAGTGCTGTGCTGGGCGGAGGGCTGGTGGTGGCGTTTGTCATGCCCGGCGCCCACCGGTTCGCCATGGGCGCGGAGAATCAGGGCAACGTCTTTGCCCCCAACGCTTTCCTGCGCATTGGCAATGACAACAGCGTCACCGTGTTGCTCGGCCATTCGGAAATGGGCCAGGGCATCTGGACCGGCCTGACCATGCTGATTGCCGAGGAACTGGACGCCGACTGGTCGAAGATCCGCGTCGAGCATTCCCCCGCATCGGCCGCCGATTACGGCATGCCCGGGTTTGGCGGGATGCAGATCACCGGCGGCTCGACCTCGACCTGGATGGAATTCGATCGCTATCGTCTGGCCGGCGCGGCGGCGCGCTTGATGTTGATCGATGCCGCAGCCAAGCGTTTCAACGTCGCTCCCTCGCAGATTCATACAGAGTCGGGCGTGGTGGTTGCCGGTGAGCATCGCGCCACCTACGGCGAGTTGGCCGATGACGCCGGACAGCTGCCACCGCCGGACCCGGCCTCGATCAAACTCAAGGACGCGAAAGACTGGCGGCTGATAGGTAAACCCACAAAACGTCTGGACACACCGGAGAAAATCACCGGCCGGGCGAAATTCGGCATGGACGTGCAGTTCGAGGGGCTGATGACGGCGATGGTCGCCCGTTCGCCCACCTTCGGCGGCAGCGTCAAATCCTTTGAAGGCGCCGAGGCGCTGGCGATTCCCGGCGTGCACAAAGTGGTGCAAGTGCCGACGGGCATTGCGGTGATTGCCGATCATTACTGGGCGGCGAAGCTGGGGCGCGATGCGCTGAAAGTCGAGTGGAACCCGGGGCCGAACGCGGGGCTCAATAGCCGGGCGCTGCTGGAAAGCTTCCGCAAACTCGCCGCCACCCCTGGCCTGAACGCTGGCAAGGCGGGCGATACCCCGGCTGCGCTGGCGAAAGCGGCCAAGACCATCGACGCCGAATACAGTGTGCCTTACCTGGCCCACGCGCCGATGGAACCGCTTAACTGCACCGTGCGCATCAGCAAGGACAAGTGCGAAATCTGGACCGGTACTCAGTTCCAGACCCTGGACCAGATGGTCGCGGGGCAAATCACCGGGCTCAAGCCGGAACAGGTCGAGATCCATACCGAGTTTCTCGGCGGCGGCTTCGGGCGCCGGGCCAATCCGACCTCGGACTTCGTCAGCGAAGCGGTGCATGTCGCCAAGGCCGCCGGGATGCCGGTGAAAACCGTATGGGCGCGGGAGGACGACATCCGCGGCGGCTATTACCGTTCGGCGTTCCTGCACCATGCGCGTATCGGGCTGGGCGCTGACGGCCTGCCGCTGGCCTGGAAGCATGTGATGGTCGGGCAGTCGATCATGGCCGGGACCTCGCTCGAAGCGAGCATGGTCAAGGACGGGATCGACAAGACCTCAGTCGAAGGCGTGGCCGATAGCCCTTACTTCGAAGGACTGGCCAATCACCAGATCGAACTGCACTCGCCGCAAACCGGGATCAGTGTGTTGTGGCTGCGTTCGGTGGGCCACACCCACACCGCGTTTGTCATGGAGTCGCTGATCGATGAACTGGCGACGGCGACCGGCAAGGATCCGGTGGAGTACCGGCGCACCTTGCTCAAGGACCATCCGCGCCACCTCGGTGTGTTGAACCTGGCGGTGGAGAAGGCCAACTGGACGGCGCCGCTGCCCGATGGCCATGCCCTGGGTGTGGCGGTACATGAATCCTTCGGCAGTTACGTGGCCCAGGTGGCCGAGGTGTCCGAGGACAACCTCGCTATCCGCGTGCACCGGGTGGTGTGTGCGGTGGATTGCGGCATTGCGGTCAACCCGCAGAGCATCGCCGCGCAGATGGAGTCATGCATCACCTTCGGCCTGAGCTTCGCCTTGCACAGCAAGCTGACGCTCAAGGACGGGCAGGTGGTGCAGTCCAACTATCACGACTATCAGGTGCTGCGGCTCAACGAAATGCCGGTGGTCGAAGTGCATATCGTGCCCAGCAGCGACAAACCCGGCGGTATCGGCGAAACCGGTGTGCCACCCACGGCGCCGGCGGTGGCCAACGCGGTGTTTGCCCTGACCGGGCAGCGCCTGCGCGAACTGCCCTTGCAGCTGTCGGGGGTGTGAGATGAAACGACATCACTGGTTGCTTGGGGCGGTGATTCTGATCTGTCTTGTGGCCTACGCGTCGCATGTATTCGCCGATGACCGCGAGGCCTTGCAGGCGTTCGACACCGTGCAGAAAGTCTTCCAGAGCCCGCGTTGCCAGAACTGCCACATTCCCGGGGATTCGCCGCTGCAATTCGATGCCGGCGTGCCCCACGCCATGAATGTCGTGCGTGGCATGGACGGCAAGGGCGCCGCCGGGTTGCCCTGTGCAACCTGCCATGCGCAAAGCAATCCACCGGCCAGTTATGGTCCTCATGCGCCACCCGGGGCGCCACACTGGAGCCTGCCGCCGGCAGCGCAGCGGATGGCCTGGATCGGCCTGCCGGCCGACCGTCTGTGCGCGATGATCAAGGATCGCGCCAGCAACGGCGACCGGGATTTCGCCGCGCTGATCAAGCACGTCAGCGACGACAAACTGGTGCTGTGGGGCTGGAATCCCGGTGGCAATCGCGCGCCGGTGCCGGTACCGCACGACATCTTCGTCAGCCAATTCAAACGCTGGGCCGATGCAGGAGGGCCGTGCCCGGTGGCGGGTAGCTGACCAACGGCACGCTTGCAGGGAGTCAATGCGGGTATGGGCGACTCTAACGTGCATACCTGCAATGGGAGTGAACGATGTTGATCTCAGGCAAAACGGGCAAATCGGGTCGTTCCGCGAGCCCGTTGCTCACGCCACAGCAAGAACGGGAGCGGCTGCGTGAAATGGCGCGCCAGGCCGAGCGAGAGCTGGCGGGCGTGCAAATGGCAAGCATGGATGAGCTGACGCTGCTGTCCAATCGCCATGGCTTCACCGCGCTGGCCCGGCTCGGGCTGGAGGCTTGCCGGGCGCTGGAGACGCCAGCGACGCTGCTGTACTTCTCCCTCGATGAGTTCAAGCGCATCAGCTATCTGTATGGCCGGGCCAAAGGTGACGATGCGCTCAAGACCTTCGCCGATGTCCTGCGCATCGGGTTTCGAGAAAACGATGTGGTCGGCCGGCTCGAAGGCGACCGCTTCGTGGCGCTGCTGACCGGGTCCGGCACCGTGGAGACTGCGGCGATCAAGGCACGACTCAATGAGATACTCGACGAGCGCAACGCTGCGGCGCATCGCAGTTATGACATTCACTTCAGTGTTGTCCAGGTTGAATATGACCCGGTTGTTCATGGCTCGATCGAGGAGTTGCTGGAGGAGGCCGAAAGTGTGATGAGCCGTTAGGGCTGTGTTGTGTTGGCGGGCCTCTTCGCGGGCAAGTCGAATCGTCGCACCGCCGCTCCCACAGGGTCTTGTGGTCATCCAATCAATTGAGAACAACGCCGACCATTGTGGGAGCGGGCTTGCTCGCGAAGGCGGCCTGACAGGCACCGCATATCCTCACTTGGCAAACAACTGCCCAATATCCCTGAACGCCTTGAACTCAAGCGCATTTCCGCAAGGATCAAACAGAAACATCGTCGCCTGTTCGCCCACCAGCCCCTGAAAACGAATCCCCGGCTCAATCACGAAGTGAGTTCCCAGCGACTTCAGCCGCTCGGCCAGCGCTTCCCACTCTGCCATCCCGAGCACCACGCCAAAATGCGGCACCGGCACATCGTGGCCATCCACGGCATTGGTGTGGGCTGCTTCTTGCGAAGGGTTTTTCGGCGCCAGGTGAATCACCAGTTGATGGCCGAAAAAATTGAAATCGACCCAATGGTCGCTCGATCGACCTTCTTCCAGGCCAAACACCGCGCTATAAAAGTGCCGGGCGGCGGGCAAGTCGTAGACCGGAATGGCTAGGTGAAAAGGGGAGAGTTGCATCGGGCGAACCTCGGTAGTGGGTGGGCGTGTGTTGAGTTTAGTCCTGTGCTTTTTGATTGAAAGACGATAATTTTTGCGTCGAGCTCAAATTATTTCGATCAATCGAGACCGCCATGCTGCGAGAACTGAAAACCTTTGTCGCCGTGGCGCGTCACGGCACCTTCGCCGCGGCCGGCATGCATATTGGTCTGACGCAGTCGGCTGTGAGTGCGCAGATTCGCAACCTGGAACAAGCCCTGGGCATCCGTCTGTTCGACCGCACCGGCCGCCAGGCGCTGCTCAATGCGGCGGGGCAGCGTGCGTTGCCGATGGCCAGGGAAATGCTCGAAACCTTCAGCCGTATGGCGGTCAGTGACGATGTCAGCGAGTACCGTGGCGAGTTGAGAATCGGCGCGGTGGCGACCGCCCAGACCGGGTTGCTGCCTCAGGCGCTGCTGCGATTGCGCCAGCAGGCGCCCTTGCTGGAGCCCAAGCTGGTGCCCGGTGTGTCACTGAACCTGTTGAGTCAGGTGGACACCGGAGAAGTGGACCTGGCGATCCTGATCAAGCCGCCATTCGAACTGCCCAAGGAGTTGTCCGCGCAGGTGATACGCCGGGAGCCGTTCGAGCTCATCGTACCGGCGGACCTGGACGGCGATGATCCGTTGCAACTGCTCGCCGAGCACCCGCATGTGCGCTACGACCGCAATTCGTTTGGCGGGCGACTGGTGACGCGGTTTTTGCGCGAACAGCAGATCGAGGTGCACGGGGCACTGGAGCTGGATGAACTGGAGGCCATTGTCAAAATGGTCGAGTGTGGGTTGGGGATTTCGTTGTTGCCGCAGGCGGGGTTGTGGCTTGAGCATGGGGCCGGGGTGCGGGTCATCCCCTTGGGCGAGTTGACGTTTTATCGGGAGATTGTGTTGTTGCAGCGGTACAGCCAGCGTAATCAGCCGATTCAGCGGTTGTTCGCCCAATGTCTGACGCCGGTAGCTGACTGAACATAACCCCCTGTGGGAGCGAGCTTGCTCGCGATGGCGGAATGACATTCACCATTGATGTCGACTGACAGATCGCTATCGCGAGCAAGCTCGCTCCCACAGGGGATTGCATCAGACCTGAAATTACGGGCATAAAAAAACCCGCCAATAGACAGGCTGTGTGAAAACCTAGC